>VAYL01000045.1:8071-8493 GCA_005884305.1 Actinomycetota bacterium | reverse complement strand
CGTCGCGGCCGCACGGACACATACATCGCGACATACGACGGAGATCGCAGTGCAGAACGTTTTCGTCGGTCAGCAGGGGAGGCTGTCGGTGAGCGGTGTCCTGCACTCCGACTCGCGAGCCTGCCGCCAGTTCAACGACGTCGGGCTATACCGAAAGCGCGCGGGCGGGGACGAGTTCATGGACGCCGGTTTCGTCAGCTATCCGCACGGTGCTTGGGCGACTCGGACCAAGCGCGGGGCAGTTGTCGACGGCGCGAGGTTCTACCTCAAGGTCAGCAAACTCACGATCGTGAGCGTGCGGAACGGTCATCACCGTCGCCGGATCGTCTGCGGCGGCGATCGCGTCCCCGTGACGCTGCCGCCGCCCGGAACGCCGGGCTCCGCAACTCAGTAGTCCGGCGCCGGCGAGAGTCGGCGGGTAC
>VAYL01000045.1:7419-8006 GCA_005884305.1 Actinomycetota bacterium | reverse complement strand
CCGTCTGGTGCGCCCGCATTGCCCTCCGCGTCGCGGGACCCGCGCCGACGGCGGTGTTGGTTGTGATCGCGCTGGCACTGTTCGTTTTGTCGCATCCACTGGGCCACGCCATCGGCGCCTGGCCCGCGGTGGTGGTGAGCGCCTCGCTCGCGGCGCTCGCGGCAGCGCTGATGACGCATGTGTGGCGGTCCGCCGATTCGACGCGGGCCAGGCCGCCAACTCGGGGGTACAGATAGACACGATCATGCAGAGCGCCGCCCCCGGGGCAGGCTGAGCCGCGCGCGATCTCAGTCGGCGGGGGCGGTCACGGTCGCCTCGGGTGTGAGCGGGTGGCATTCCGCCTCGCGCCCCGGTCGCAGCGGCGTGCCGGCCACGGCGCAAGAGTAGTCGGCCGCGACGCGCTCCGGCGTGCCCCCCTCAGGCTCGGCCTCAGTGTGAAGCACCTCGTCGCTGATGGTGAACCACGCGAGGATCCCGCCCGCGATCGCGAGGCCCGCGCAGGTCGCCATCGCAACGTGGAAACCGTGTGTCATCGCCGACGGGCTGTAGAAGAGGTCACCGGTGATGCCTCCGATCAGTGGCAGCAC
>VAYL01000045.1:6791-7339 GCA_005884305.1 Actinomycetota bacterium | reverse complement strand
GGTCGCCGTAACTGGCGCCACGACGAGTGTCAGTCCGATGCCGAAAACGATCACCATCGGCAGGATGCCTGTGACGTAGCTGGCACCCGGTCCGATGCTCATCATCCACAGGAGGGACGCGGCGATGATCAGCGGGCCGACGGTGAGGGGAATCCTCGCTCCGATCCTTTGGGCGAGCGCCCCCGACCGCGCCGAGAAGACAAGCATGAGGGCGGTCACAGGCAGCGACGCCGAGCCGGCCGCGATCGGCGAGTAGCCGAGCGATATCTGCAGGAACGAGACGAAGATGAAGAAGAAGCCACCAAGCGCCGCATAGACCGCAAAAGTCACGAGATTCGCTGCGCTGAACTGCTTTGACGAGAAGATGTCCAGGGGCATCATCGGGTTCGGGCCACGACGCTCGGCCACCAGGAAGGCAATAAGGGCGGCCACACCGGCGACCCCCGCCGCCACAACTGTCGCGGACATGCCGTTCGGTGCCTCGATGAGCGCGTAGGTCGTTCCCCCGAGGCCAACTGCGGCCAACCCAGCGCCGAGGAAGTCCAGGT
>VAYL01000045.1:0-6749 GCA_005884305.1 Actinomycetota bacterium | reverse complement strand
GTTGATTACGAACACGGCCCGCCACGAGACCGCCTCGACCAGATAGCCGCCGAGCAAGGGGCCGAGCGCCGTTGCGACACCGCCCAGCCCGGACCACGCGCCGATCGCCGGAGCGCGGTCCTGGGGACGGAAGCTCGCCTCGATCATCGCCAGGCTGCCTGGGGTTAGGAGCGCTCCACCGATCCCCTGCAGCAGGCGAGCGAACACGAGCAACTCGGCGGTGGGCGCCGCCGCGCAGAGCAGCGAGGCGACGGTGAACACCGCCACGCCGATCACGAAGATGCGTCGGCGTCCATAGCGATCGCCCAGGGACCCGCCGAGCAGGATCAGCGAGGCGAGCGTCAGCAGGTATCCGTTCAGGATCCACTGGAGTGCGCTGGTGGACGCGTCGAGGTCCTCTCCGATCTTCGGCAGGGCCACATTGACAACGGTGCCGTCGAGGAACGCCATCCCCGAGCCGAGCACCGCGACGGCGAGGATCCATCGCCCGGCGGCGCTCTTGAAGGTCACCCCCACGGACATTGAGGCTAGACGAGCGCTTGCTTCTCACGGAGTTCCGCCTTGGTTGACGGCTCTGCCAGGCTTGTGGGTGCCGTTCCTGTCCGACACCCTCGACCAAGGAGGATCAGTCCGATGACCGATGCCTACATCCTCGGCGGCGTGCGCACGCCCGTGGGGCGGTACGGGGGCTCGCTGTCACACATCCGCACCGACGACCTGCTCGGGCAGACGATGGTCTGGGCCTGCGAGCGGGCCGGCGTGCCGCTCGAGCGGATCGAGGACATCGTTGCCGGCTGCGTGAACCCGGCTCACGAGGGCATGGGCGATATCGCGCGGTGGGCGGCGCTGGCCGCCGGATTCCCCGACTCGGTCCCGGCGATCACGGTCAATCGCTTCTGCGCCTCATCGCTGTCGGGAGCGATCTCCGTTGCCCACGCCATCCGCAGTGACGAGCTGGGAGTGGGCCTCGCCGCCGGGGTCGAGTCGATGTCCCGCTCCGGGTGGGCGTTCATGAAGGGGGAGGCGCCGTTCATGCCGCGTGGGCCCATCTTCATGCTCGACACGATGTGGGCGGGCGCGGGCGGGCCGCCGAACCCCGCGCTGCTGGCCCGCGATGCGTACATCGAGATGATGCAGACGGCGCAGAACGTCGCCGACCGCTACGAGCTGACGAGGGAGGAGATCGATGCCTTCGCGCTGCGCTCCCACCAGCACGCGGCGGCGGCGCGCGATTCGGGGCGGCTGGCGAAGGAGATTCACCCGGTCGAGATCCCGGCCACCCGCAAGACCGAGGCCCGTTCGTTCGAGCACGACGAGGGGATCCGCGACGACACCAGCGCGGAGAAGCTCGCCGCGCTCCCGGCCCAGCCGAACACGACCCAGATGACCGCCGGCAACTCCTCGGCGCTCAACGACGGGGCGAGCGCCGTTGTCCTCGCGAACGAGGCGGCGGCAGCGGAGCTGGGGGTGGAGCCCCTGGCGAGGGTAGTGTCTGCAGCCACCCACGCCCTTGATCCGCGATACATGGGGATCGCGCCCGCCTTCGCGATGCCGAAGGCGCTAGAACGCGCCGGGCTCAAGCCCGAGGAGATCGACGTGTGGGAGGTCCACGAGGCCTACGCCTCGGTGGCCGTCGCGATCCTGCGCGAGCTTCCGAATCAGCTCGACGGCTTCGAGGTCCCCGACGATCACCTCAACCCGAACGGCGGCGCGGTCGCCATCGGCCACCCGTTCGGCTCATCGGGGACGCGCTACGTCCTGACCCTCGCGACCGAGCTGCGCGAGCGAGGCCTGCGGTACGGGATCCTCGGCGTCTGCGTCGGTTCCGGTCAGGGAGTCGCGATGGTGCTCGAGAACCCGGCCGCCGCGTGACCGAGCCCGCGTCAGAAATGCTGCCCCCGGTCACCGAAGGCGACCATGTCACGGGCTCCGACTCTCCCGAGCTGACGCTGGTGGAGTACGGGGACCTCGGGTGCCCGTTCTGCTTCGCCGCCAAGCGGCCGGTGCAGTCGCTCCTGGGGCGCTTCGACGGGCTGCGCCTGGTGTGGCGCCACCTGCCGGATCCGGAACTCCATCCAGGGGCCGACCTCGCCGCAGAGCTCTCGGAGCTCGCGGCATCGGAGGGAAGATTCTGGGAGGCCCATGACCTGCTGCTGGCGGGTCGCGAGGAGTTCTCCCGGCATGACCTCCTCGCCGCGGCGGAGCGTCTGGAGCTGGATGCGGATGCGGCGCGGGCCGCGCTCGACGAGCGGACATTTCGCGAGCGTGTCCTGGCGGATGTGGAGGGCGGCAGGAGTGCGGGAGTCCACGGGACGCCGACCTTCTTCATCGATGGGGAGCGACTGGAAGGACCGTGGCGTCAGCTCGCGCAGGTCGTGCCCGCAAGGCTGGGGGGCTGAACCGGTTATGTCACCTCGACAGCACCGCAATTGCTCATACGCTCCGGGCAGATCCGGCAGAGGAGAGGACCATGGCTGAGAGGAAATCGGCAAAGAAGGGCGCCAAGGGATTTACGGAAGAGGAACGCGCCGCGATGAGGGAGCGCGCCAAGGAGGTGAAGGCGGCGCGCGGCGGCAAGGCGGACGGGGAGAGCGACGTGCTCGCCAAGATCGCGGAGATGCCGAAGGCGGACCGCGTCATGGCCGAGCGGCTCCACGCCATCGTCAAGGCCAGCGCGCCGGACCTCGTGCCGAGGACCTGGTACGGGATGCCCGCCTATGCCAAGGACGGGAAGGTCGTCTGCTTCTTCCAAAGCGCGCAGAAGTTCAAGTCGAGGTACGCGACGTTCGGCTTCAGCGACAAGGCGAACCTCGACAAGGGCGCCATGTGGCCGACCTCCTTCGCGCTGAAGGAGCTGACCGCCGCCGAAGAGAAGGAGCTCGGTGCGCTCGTGAAGAAAGCAGCGCGCTAGGGACCTACCTGCAGCAGTCGTCGGTGCCGTCGACGACGCCGGCCGGCGCGGCGCAGCAGGATTCGCCACGCCAAGCCTCGCCACCTTCGCGGACCGCGACGGCGGCGATTACGAGCGCCGTCGTGGGATCGGCCCACCACCATCCGCCGAGCGCATTCGCGCTCAAGCCAATCAACAGGGCACCTGACAGGTAGGCGCAGACCATGTTCTGGCGGCCCTCGGCCCTGGTAGCCGATGAGCCGAGGCTCTCCGAGACACGCGCCTTCGCAGTGGCAAGCATGGGCATCGTGACGACCGTGAATGCGGCGAGCGCGATCCCTACGGGGCTCGTCTCTGGGTGTTCTCCGCCAGTCAGGCTCCGAACGGCCTCGACCGCGATGTATCCGGCGAGGAGATAGAAGGTGAGCGCGATCAGCCTCTGAGCTCGTCGCTCGGCTCGGTCGGAGCCGGAACGACGAGTCGCAAATCGCCACAGCAGCACGAAGCCGGCGGCCGACTCGATCAGCGAATCGGCGCCGAAGCCGACAAGCGCGATCGAGCCCGCGATCAGCCCAGCCGCTATGGCAATGGTGGCCTCTATTCCATGCCAGCTGATCCCGAGCCAGGCAAGCACTCGGGCCCGCCTGACGAGGCGTTCGCGCTCGGGATCACGCCCGGCGGGTCGTGCCAGAGGCAGGGACGTGGACTCCATCTACGTGGAGGCTACGCCGGCACTGATTTCATGTGGTCATCCAACCACGACTGCTACTGGTTCCAGAATTCACCGAGGTGCAGTGGGCGATCCACCCGCAGCTCGACGAGTGGGCCGAGGTGGCTTCCTTCGATCCTCCGGGTATCGGGGCAGAGCCTGGGGAGCTGACACGGCTCGGGACGATCGAGCGGGGACTCGAGGAGCTAGAGCGGCTCGGGTGGGATCAGTACTTCCTCGTCGCCGATGGCTGGGGGATCCCCACGGGGGTTGGCATCGCCGATCGCTCCAGGGATCGACTGGCCGGTTTGGTCCTCACCCACGCTGCGCTGACTCAGTCCGCGGAGGGCGAGCGACCGTCGGTCAACCCTGAGGTCTTCGCCGCGTTCACCCAGCTGGTCCGGCAGGACGCCCCCAACTTCTTTCGCCATGGGATTGCTCAGGCGACCGGGGGATCGATCGACGAGGAGCTCGCCGAGGAGATCCTGAGGCGAATCCCGACCGAGAACATGCTCCAGGGCTGGGAGATCATGACCGCTCCGCTCGAGTACGCCGGGACGGTGCTCGGCCTCGATTGCCCGATGCTGCTCGTCAAGCACGAGGGCTGCCTGATGAGCACCGATGAGGGCTTCGAGGACGCGGTCGAGGCTCTTCCGAAGGCTGAATCCGCCGCCGTGGACGGCGCCCCGCCGACCAGCACCGAGTTCGCGCGCATCCTGCGCGAGTTCTGTAGCAGGCATTCCTCGTAAGCGGGTCGGGCGGTATCTCGAGCGCACCTCACGGCGAACTGCGTCATGGCGCAGCACCGACGATTACCGTTTGCGCAGGCGAAGCTACGCCGGACAGGATGAATCGGTGACGTTCGCAAGCTGGTACCGGAGGCTCGGAGCGCGGTATCCGCGGCTCGTCTTGGCGACGGCGCTGCGCGTCGAGTATCTGGTTGTCGCCGCCGGCGCGGCAAGCCTGGCTCTCTACATCGACATGACTCCCGGTCAGCTCGCCGTGCTTGCGCTTGTGGCTGTCGCCGGGCAGGAGTTCTATGCGCTCATGACGCTGCGCTACTTCCGGAGTCGACTGGAGCCCGTCGCGGAATGGATCGGCGGCGAGCGCTCCGGTCCCGGCGCAATCGAGGCATGGCGAAACGCAGCATCAGCTCCGTATCAGCTCCTGAGGCAGTGGTGGCGGGGCGGCTATCCGTTCATCGCCGATCTTGCCTGGTGTTTGTTCGCGACCTGGCTCTTGGGACTTCCGGCGTGGGCGATCGCCGTCCTCTACCTAGCCGCAATCGTGATGCTCGCCTACGCCAATGGCATCGCATTCCTCATGTTCGAGCGCTCGATGCAGCCAGTTCTCGACGACATCGCGACCCAGCTCTCGGACGAGGTGGAAATCGACGCGATCAGCCTGCCGCTCCGGCGGCGGCTCCTGAGCGCGATACCCGCGATCAGCGCCGGCGTCGGAGTGCTCGTCGTCGGGCTTGTGGAGGGCGGTCATCCCGGGGTAGGGGAGCTGCTGGTCGCGATCGCGGTGTCGCTGGGGGTCGCGATGACGCTCGCGTTCGCATTCACGATTCTGCTTGCCGAGTCCGTGGTCTCGCCGATCCACCGACTCCGGGAGGCGACAGCGAAGGTCGGCGGGGGCGACCTGACGACCCGGGTGCCGGTCGGCTCCGCCGACGAGACCGGGGCCCTGACCCGCGCCTTCAACCGAATGGTCTCAGGGCTTCAGGAGCGCGAGCGCCTGCGCGAGGCGTTCGGGACGTTCGTGGACCCCGGACTTGCCGAGCGCGTCGCCCGCGATGGCATCGACCAGCGTGGGGAGGAGGTGGAGGTCTCCATCCTGTTCATGGATGTGCGCGGCTTCACGTCATTCTCGGAGAGGGCACCCGCCCGGGAGGTCGTGGCGCGCCTGAACGAGCTCTACGAGGTCGTGGTGCCGATCATCACCGATCGAGGCGGCCACGCGAACAAGTTCATCGGCGACGGGCTGCTCGCGGTGTTCGGCGCCCCGGAGCGCCTTGACGATCACGCCGATCGTGCAGTGGCGTCAGCGCTCGCGATCGCCGACCAGGTGAGCGATCGCTTTCGGGGCGAGCTGGCGGTGGGCGTGGGGGTTAACTCCGGTACCGTCGTCGTGGGCACGATCGGCGGCGGAGGGCGCCTGGACTTCACCGTCATCGGCGACGCCGTCAACACGGCGGCCCGCGTCGAATCGGCGACGCGTCAGACCGGCGACGATGTCCTGATCACCGAGGCGACGCGCCAGCGCCTGCGGGCGAATGCCACAGCGTGGGAGGACCGCCCGGCGATTCCGCTGAAGGGCAAGAGCGAGGAGATCCGGCTTCACGCTCCAGAGCGGCGCGTGCATCAAGCCACCGCGGTCTCATGATGGGCGGCTCGACAATCCTGATCATCGCCATGGGCGTGATGATGGTGGTGATGATGGGCGGGATGGTCGTGGGCGGGATCTGGGCATTGATACGCCGAAGGCGGCGCTAGGTCCGGGAGTCGGCGAGGGCGCGGCTCAGGATGCGGGCGGCTTGGCCTCGCCGGCGATGAGCGGTCGCACGATGGGCGGGGCCTTGGGGAGATCGCCTTGCTCGACCTCCGAGACATCAAGCGCCGAGGCCGAGATCGCAGCGAGCGTGTCGCGGTTCGGATGACAACCGCGACCGAACCAGCCCCAGGGACGCTCGAGGCGATCCTGCCACCGCGCCGTCTTCGGGTCGCTCGCGCGCACGTGCTCGAGGAACAGGAACTGACCGTCGGGCTTCAGGACGCGCGCGATCTCGCCGAGGGCCGCCTCAGGATCCGGGATCGTGCAAAGGACGAGCGTTGCCACCACCGTGTCGACGCTCGCGTCGGGCAGAGGCAAATGCTCGCCGCCGGCGTCGATCAGCTCCGCGCGACGCCCCAGGCCGGCGAGCTTCTTCTCTAGCTGGGCGCGCATGTGGGGATCCGGCTCGGTCAGCACGAGCTCGGTGACCGCCTCCGGATAGAGCGCGAGGTTGATCCCGGTCCCAGCGCCGATCTCAAGCGTCCGCCCACGCGCGTGGGCAAGCAGGTCCCGACGCTTGTCGCGAAGCCCAGCGTCCTCGCTGGACTTGACCAACATGTCGTAGCCGCGAGCGAAAAGCGGCCCCCAAAGTCG
>VAYL01000044.1:15318-15925 GCA_005884305.1 Actinomycetota bacterium | reverse complement strand
ACGACCGGCGTCGCGAACGCCGTGTATCCGTTCTACCTGGCGAACGTCTCGAGCATCGGCGAGGTCGGCGGAAGGATCGGCTTCATCCTCATCGCACTCGTGTGGTTCTACCTCGTGAGCCTCTCGCTGATGGCGGGCGCCGTCATCAACGCGCTTCGCTATGAGCTCCACGACACCGGCACGATGCGGATGGCGAGTGGCTAGGGCACAGCGCCCGAACCTCGTTCCTTACCATCGAGCGCATGGCGATCCAACGAATGGACCACGTCGGCATCGTGGTTGACGACCTCGCGGCCGCGACTGAGTTCTTCGTCGAGCTCGGACTCAAGCTGCAGGGCGAGGGATCGGTCGAGGGCGGTTGGGTGGACCGCGTGTTGGGTCTCGAGGGCGTCCGCTCGAAGATCGCGATGTTGGAGACCCCAGATGGCCAGGGACGCCTCGAGCTGTCGAAGTTTCACGCCCCGTCGGGCCGGGGCGGCGACCCGCACGCGCCCGCGAACACGCCGGGCATCCGCCATGTCTCATTCGCAGTCGACGATGTCGACGCCGCCGTCGCCGGCGTGCGAGCGCGCGGCGGGGAGCTCGTTGGCGAGGTGGAGAACTACCA
>VAYL01000044.1:10461-15287 GCA_005884305.1 Actinomycetota bacterium | reverse complement strand
TCCGCGGCCCGGAGGGGATCATCGTCGAGCTCGCGGAACGGATCGACTAGCGCGTCGCGCCCGCTCGACTCAGGGCGAGCTAGCCGTAGCGACCGCCGGTGATCTCCCGGAGCTTGGGTCGGTCGTGCCGTGCCTGCACGGTGCGAACCGTCCCGGATCTTGACCGCATGACGAGCGATTCGGTTGTGGCGTGTCCGTCGTCCAGATATCGAACCCCTTGCAGGAGGTCGCCATCGGTGACTCCCGTCGCCGCGAAGAAGACGTCATTTCCCGCGACCAGCCGATTCGCGTTTAAGACCTCGTCGAGGTCATAGCCGGCGTCGATCGCGCCCTGGCGCTCCTCGTCGTCTCGCGGCCAGAGCTTGCCGAGCAGCTCACCGCCCAGGCACTTGATGGCGGCTGCCGAGAGAACGCCCTCGGGCGTACCGCCGATCCCCCACAGGAGGTCGACTCCGGTGCCCTGCGAGACCGCGAAGAGCGCCGCCGAGACGTCCCCGTCGCTGATGAACCGGATGCGCGCTCCGACCTCGCGGATCGCCGCCACCTGCTCCTCGTGACGCGGGCGATCGAGCATGATCACCCTCACGTCGGTTGGGTCCACCTCCTTGCGCTCGGCGACCTTCCGGATGACGTCGGTGAGCGGCTCGTCAAGGGAGAGGAGGTCG
Organism: Actinomycetota bacterium; assembly: GCA_005884305.1. GTDB lineage: Bacteria > Actinomycetota > Thermoleophilia > Solirubrobacterales > 70-9 > AC-56. Next base: position 14,622 of record VAYL01000044.1, on the reverse strand, counting down.
GCGATGCCTGGGCCGCCAGCGAGCTTCTCCATGTACACGCACGGCCCCGGGTCGAACATGGTCCCCCGCTCCGCGAGGGCGATCACCGCGAGCGCCGAGGGCATACCCCGCGCGGTCAGCGTGGTGCCCTCGAGCGGATCGACCGCTATGTCCACCTCGGGCGGGCTGCCGTCCCCGATCCGCTCGCCGTTGTAGAGCATCGGCGCCTCGTCCTTCTCTCCCTCGCCGATCACCACGACGCCGTCCATCGGAACGGTGTCGAGCAGCAGTCTCATAGCGTCCACCGCCGCCTGATCGGCCTCCTCCTTCTCGCCACGACCAACCCACCGCGCCGCAGCTAGCGCGGCGGCCTCCGTGACGCGAACCATCTCGAGCGCGAGGTTTCGGTCCGGCTTACTCGTCTCCCGCACGTCGTGGGAGATGACGCTGGTCTCGTCCGACCCCATGGCCAGAGCCTAGGTGATGCGGGTTAGACCGTGCCCGGGGCTTTTCGTTCTCGTCGCTGGCCGGCCTGCGAGCGCAGGAATCCCGTCGCGGCGATCGCGATCGAGGAGACGAACGCGATCCAATATCCGTAGTCCAGACTCACGAAGTTCTCGGTCACGCCGGACCCCGGCTTGTCGATGATGCCGTTGTAGCCGATCAGCACCATCATCGTGAAGCCGACGACCATGGTCATCTCGCCAGGCGGCCACGAGAGCTTGTGGCCGCGGATGATGATCCAGGCCAGGATCAATGGCGAAAGCGCGCCCGCCAGGAGAAACCACCGAAGGATCGGGAACGTGTCGAAGCCCGTGCACGAGGAATCCCCGGTGCCACAGATCCACGCGTCTTGCCTCGTCTGCTGCGGCGTGACGTGAATCGAGAACCAAGGGAGCAGAAATATGCTCACGAGGAACAGAATCGCCGCGGTGCCCCCCAGCAGCGTGCGGTTCCGGTCGAGCCGCGAGAAGTCCATGTGCGTTAAGCCGGTGCCGTAAGGCGCCGGCAGAGGTATGTGCCGTTCATACGTGGCCGACTTTAGCCCAGCTTCGCGGGCCGCGCGACAGCTCGCACTAGATAGGGTCGTGCCGTGGCCAGCCGCTGGGGCCTGACCCTTCCGCTGCCGAACTTGCCCGTGCGCGACCACGCCGATCTCGTGCGGCGCGCGGAGGCCGCCGGCTATACGGATCTGTGGAGTGGCGAGACCAACGGCCCGGATGGCTTCACACCGCTCGCGGCCGCAGCGGCGTGGACCGAGAAACCGCGACTCGGGACCGGCGTCGTCGGGGTCTTCACCCGCGGCCCGGCGCTCCTCGCTCAGCAGGCCGCGGCGCTCGCGGACCTGTCGGGCGGGCGATTCGCGCTCGGCATCGGGGCGTCGTCCGACCGGATCGTCGAGGGGTGGAACAGGATGCCGTTCGATCGCCCGCTGACCCGAATGGCCGAGACCGTCGAGTTCCTGGACGCCGCATTCGCGGGCGAGCTCACGGCGACCGGATTCAAGCTGGAGCAGCCGCCGGCCGAGCCGCCGGCGATCGTCCTGGCGGCCCTACGCGGCAAGATGCTCCGTCTGGCGGTCGAGCGCGCCTCAGGGGCGTTCACGAACTTCCTGCCGCTGGCCGGCCTGCCCAAGGTCGCCGAACAGCTCGAGGGAGCGCCGGAAGGATTCGAGCTCCTGTGCCGGTTCTTCTGCATACCGGGCGAGCGCGAGCAGACCGAGCCGCTCGCGCGGTTCATGTTCGCCTCGTACATCACGGTCCCGGTGTATGAGGCGTTCTTCCGGTGGCTGGGCTACGGCGAGCGGATCGACGAGATGGTCGCGGCCTGGGGCGCGAGGGATCGTGAGGCGGCCGTGGCTGCGGCCCCCTGGGACATCATCGAGGACACCTTCATCTTCGGCTCGCCGGATGAGATGCGCGAGCGCTTGGAGGCGTTTGTCGAGGGCGGCATCACGCTGCCGATCCTGACCCCGATCACGACGCCCGACCGGATGGGCGAGCTGATCGAGGCGCTCGCGCCGCGATGAGTTTGCCGCCGCGGGGCGGTCGTTACCTGGCGTAAGCGATAGAAGGAGCGATTGAACATGCTCGAGAACAGCAAGGCCTTCAGCGGCATCGGGGTCAAGGACCTCGGCGAGGCCCAGAAGTTCTATGGCGAGACGCTCGGACTGAAGGTCTCAATCCTCGACGAGGGGAACGGCCTGATGCAGCTCGATCTCGCGGGCGACCGGCCGACGCTCGTCTACCGCTCGCCGGACGCAACGCCCGCGAGCTTCACGATCCTCAACTTCCCGGTCGACGACATCGATGAGGCCGTCGACGAGCTCGCTTCCCGTGGCGTGCGCTTCGAGCGCTACGACGGGTTCCCGCAGGATGAGAAGGGCGTGATGCGCGGCATCGCTGCCGGCCAAGGGCCGGACATCGCCTGGTCTCGGTCCTTCAGGAGAGCTAGCGGGCCGGCCGAGCGAGCGACAGCCCGTAGAGACCGCTGGGGTCGGTCCACCAGCCGGCCATCTCGAGCCCGGACTCCGCGTAGATGCCGGCGAGGCCCTGGCGGGCGAACTTGGTCGAGATCTCGGTCCGCATCTCCTCTCCGCGGTCGAAAGCGACGTGCATCTCGAGGGCGGCAATGTTGACAACCTGCCGCGCGAGCGAGCGCAGGCGGATGTCCATCCACAGGTTTTCCTCATCCCAGAACGCGACGTGCTCGAACGCGTCGAGGTCGAAGTCGCAGTCGAGGCGCTCGTTCAGGACCGCCAGCACGTTCTTGTTGAACTCTGAGGTGACGCCCGCCGAGTCGTTGTATGCGGCTTCGAGCGTTGCACGGTCCTTCACCAGGTCGGTGCCCAGCAGGAAGTGATCGTCCTCGCCGAGGAGGTTGGCCACGCGGGCGAGGAAGCTCGCGCGCTGGGCCGGCTCGAAGTTGCCGATCGTGCCGCCGAGCAGCGCAATCACGCGCGGCCCTCGCAGCGGGATCCGCTCGAGGTCGCGCTCGAAGTCGCAGACGAGGCCGTGGACGATGATCTCGTACTCGGCCGCGATCGCCTCCGACGTGTCCCGGGTGATCTGTTCGGAAATGTCCACGGGCGCGTACGCCTCGAGACATCCGGCGTCGCGCATCGCGTCGAGCAGGAGCCGTGTCTTGGCGGCCGACCCCGAACCGAGCTCGATCAGGGTCGCGGGGGCGCCCGCCGCCGCGCAGATCTCCCGCGCATGGAGTTGGAGGATCTCCCGCTCGCACCGGGTCGGGTAGTACTCCGGAAGCTCGGTGATCTGCTCGAAGAGCTCCGAGCCGCGCTCGTCGTAGAAGTAGCGCGGCGACAACTCCTTGAACGGCTTCGTCAGCCCGGCGCGCACATCCGCCGCCATCCCGGAGAGTGGGCCTCCGGGAGGCAGATGGACATCGATGGTGATCTCTTGGGACGCTGCGCCCGACACTCTTCTATTCGACTCCTCGGACCTGCATACGTTGCAACGTGCGGGAGCGTTCGAATGTGATCATTCCGTTTCCTTCGCGCACCGCAGGCCGGCGAAGATCTGACGCCGCTGCGGCAGGTCCCAGTTGCGGAACGTCGTCCTCGCGACGTGGCGGCGTGTCGCCCACGCGCCTCCGCGCAGCACCTTGTACGTGTCGCCAAAGAAAACCTCGGAGTACTCCTTGTACGGAAACGCCTCGAAGCCCGGGTAGGCGAGGAAGTCCGACGACGTCCACTCCCACACGTCGCCCAGCATGTGGATCGCGCCGCAATCGGACGGGGCGTCCGCATAGGCGCCCACCCGAGCGCACCCGAACGCGAGCTGATCGAGGTTCGCGCGCTCTTTGTCGGCGCCGCGGGCCGCCGCCTCCCACTCGAACTCCGTTGGCAGGCGCTTCCCGGCCCAGCGTGCGAAAGCGTCGGCCTCGTGCCACGAGACGTGAACCACCGGCTCGGCGGGGTCGACCGGGTCGTTTCGCCCCATCGCGGCCCTGATCCACCCACCTTCGCCGTCAGGCTCCCAGTACATCGGCGGTTCCGCGCCCGTGTCGCGGATGAACTCGGTATAGGCGGCGTTCGTAACCGGCGCGCGGTCGATCAGGAACGGATCGAGCTCGACCGTGTGGCGGGGACGCTCGTTGTCGTAGGCGAAGCCCTCCGGGCTCGCCCCCATCTCGACCTCCCCGCCCTCGACCCGCACCATC
>VAYL01000044.1:2890-10448 GCA_005884305.1 Actinomycetota bacterium | reverse complement strand
GGGGCGCGGCTCAGGTGGGCTCACCGACTCGACGGGCTCGTAGCCGTCAATCATCTGGATGAGCTGAAGCATGGTCTCGTTGTGCTGGTGCTCGTGAGCGAGGAGGAGCTCGTAGACGAAGCCGCCTGCCAGCAGCGGGTCCTCGTCCGACTCCGGGTCCATGTCGCTCAGGACCTCGAGCGTCCGCGCCCTCACATCCTCGAGATAGGAACGAAGGTCTTCGCCGCGCAGGATCGGAAGCTGGTTGCGGGTCGCGCGCGGGTTCTCAATCGCGTCGTAGAAGCGCCCGAGCTCGCCGTGCAGCGGCTCACGGCCGCCAATCGTCTGCACCAGCCACAGCTCCTCGAAGTTCGCGATGTGCCCGAGGTCCCACGCGAGCGGGGAGAGGATCGGCGAGTAGACGCGATTGAGCTCATCGTCGGTCAGCGGCTCGACGAGCTGGAGAGTGCGCTGCCGAGCCTCCTCCAACCGCTGCGCGATCTCGTCCCTGGTGCTGAGCTGAGCCGGCGCCGAGATCCGATCAGGCTACACAGTCGGGGAACGAGCATGGATGCGAGTGGTGTGAAGAAACCAGGCCCGGCTGCCATCGGGACGATGGCCGCGACTATCCTGCGCCGCCGTGCAGATCGAAGGGGCGAGCGCGCTGGTGGCCGGTGGCGCTTCCGGATTGGGAGCGGCGACCTCGCGGGCTCTGCATGCCGCCGGCGCCTCCGTCGTCGTCTGCGACCTCAACCGCGATAAGGGCGAGGCGCTCGCCGGCGAGCTCGGCGACCGGGCGAGCTTCGCCGAGGCGAACGTCATGGAGCCCGAACCGGTTCAGGCCGCGGTGGACGAGGCGGCGCGGGGCGACGGCGGTCTTCGCATCTCGGTCTGCTGCGCCGGGATCGGATGGGCCCAGCGGACGGCGGGCAAGCAGGGGCCGCACGACCTGGAGATCTTCCACAACGTCATCAAGGTGAATCTGATCGGCACCTTCAACGTGCTGCGGCTCGCGGCCGCGAAGATGGTCGACAACGAGCCCGACGAGGGCGGGGAGCGCGGCGTCTGCGTCAACACCGCGTCGATCGCGGCGTTCGACGGGCAGATCGGCCAGGTCGCCTACTCGGCCTCGAAGGGAGGCATCGTCGGCCTGACGCTGCCGGCCGCTCGAGATCTCGCGGGGCGGGGTGTGCGCGTAGTGACCATCGCTCCGGGGACGTTCGACACGCCCCTGCTCGCAGCGCTTCCCGAGGAGGCGCGAGCCGAGCTGGGAGCGCAGATCCCATTTCCGAACCGGCTCGGCCAACCGGAGGAGTTCGCGGCGCTCGCCTGCCACGTCGTGGAGAACCCGATGCTGAACGGCGAGACCATCCGCCTCGACGGGGCCCTTAGAATGCCGCCACGATGACGCAGCGAGACATGGATGGCGACCGGTGGCGAGCGAATCACCGGCTGGCGACCGGAGGGAGCCAGCGGCGATGAGCGAGACAGATCGCCTGCTCGACAATGCGCGCGCCTACGCGGAGCGATTCGACAAGGCGGATCTGTCGATGCCGCCGTCCAAGAAGGTCGCCGTGCTCGCATGCATGGACGCCCGCGTGGTGCCATCCCGGATCCTCGGACTGAACGAGGGTGAGGCGCACATCCTGCGGAACGCCGGCGGGGTCGTCGACGACGACGCGATCCGCTCGCTCGCGATCTCCCAGAGCCTGCTCGGGACCGAGGAGATCATCCTGATCCACCACACCGACTGCGGGATGCTCACCTTCACGGACGACGAGCTCGCCGACAAGCTCGAGCAGGAGACGGGACAGCGGCCGTCGTGGCGAGCACATGCGTTTTCGGATGTCGAACAGGATGTCCGCGACTCGATCGCTCGGCTGCAAGAGAGCCCCTTCATCCCGAACAAGGACAGCATCAGGGGCTTCGTCTACGACGTGAAAACTGGCGGGCTGAGCGAGGTCGCCTAGCCCGGCCGGCTCGGACGCTTAGTCGATTCCTCGTTCCGCCAGCCATTCGGCGACGTCGGCGGGCGGCTTGTCGTGGAAGTACATGCGCGCCGACTCCCGCAGGACGTGCTCGCCCTCGTGCTCCTGGTCGGGATTCGTGGAGAGCCAGATCGCCGCGGCGACCGCCATCTGCGCGGCGGGAGTGTCCTGGTCGGGGTCGATCCCCCTCTCCGTGCTCGACAGGTCCCCGCTCAGGTCCTCGACCGCGGTCACCGGACGGTCGTCGTCCTCGAAGCTGTCGATGAGACCGCGCACACCGGCGTCATCGCCGTCTGGGTCGCAGATCGCGGCCGCTTTGCCAACGACCTCCGAGCCGGTAGGGACCCTTGATCTGTCGCCAGGCCTCACTGCCGAGGCAAGCTACTACGTGCCCTGACTCTCCGGGTCGCTGTAGACCGGCTTGTCCCAGGGCGGCGTGATGGCGAATCGCGTGGAGAGCGCGCCCGCGTCCAGCGTCTCGATCGGGACCAGCTCCAGACGGGACGAGGGAGTCCACCGGCGCTTCGGGGGCTTGACCCCCATGTGACGCGGGAGCTCGGCCGGCGGGCGCCGGCTGCTCGCCAGCGCGTACCCGTCGACGCCGAGATCGGCGCCGGCCCTGCCGAGCCGGCGAACCGAAAAGCGCCTGTGTTCCCACGCGTGACCGGCGTGGCTGCCGCCCGAGACGTAGAGCCTGCCCGTGGACGGCCCCCACGCCGAGCGCTGCACCAGGCCGGCATCCGAGAGCCAGCTGCCCGGGCCGCCGCCGTAGTTGTAGCCGTGGTGCGATGAGGCGCGGGCCTCAACGCCATCTGGTCCGATGCGCACCTGGTACCCCTCCCAGTCGTCGTCGTGGTAGGCGTGCTGGTTGAGCGGCGGTCCGTCCACCACCGGCTGCAGCAGCCTGAGGCTCGAGGAGTTGTAGTAGTAGGTCCAGTACTGGACGTAGAGGTTGCCCGTGCGCTCGCCGCTGCAGTCGTAGCCCCGGGCCGTGCCCTTGGTCCGCGACAGCGCCGTCCTGCAATCGACCACATGAACGAACGCGACCACTGGTTCGCCGGTGTATGAACGCGAGACCTTGCCGGAGTCCGGGCCGCTGCCGCAGCGCTGGTTCCTACAGCTCCGAAAGTCCACCGGCACGGCGCCCATCCCGTCCTCGTAGACGATTTGGGGCGCGTCCTTCTCGACCTCGGCCGCGAGCTCGGGGCCGTATGCCGCCACCAGGTCGCCGCTCTGGGCACACGTCGACGACATCCCCGCGGCGCAGAGGATGCGCATCGCGATGGACTCCGCGAGCGTCACGCCCGGCAGCCACGAGCGGACCCCCGCCGTGACACCGAGTATCAGCACCGTGACGATGAAGACCAGGCCGATCCACTCGACCGTGCTCTGCCCGGCCTGGCGAGCGAGGCTCCTTGAGCCCTCGGCGCTCATGGCGCGACCGTAGGAGCGACCGGCGCGCGCGTGGTGCGCGGATCGTGGCGAATGTCAGACGCGTCCGCGTCAACATGTTCGCCCGCTACGGTCCGCCTAGTGGACCGCCATCGGTTGGGCCAGATCGCAAGCGGCGTCGCCTTCCTGGCCGTCTGCGCCGTGGCCGCCCTCATCGTCGTGAGCCAGGCCGGTAGCGGCGGCGCGGGCGGCGATACGGATCTCGAGGACGCCGGCCTCGTACGCCAGGAGCTCGCCGGAATCCCCCAGCACGGAACGGTCCTCGGCGATCCGCGGGCCGACGTCAAGGTGATCGAGTACGGCGACCTCCAGTGCCCGATCTGCCGCGGCTTCGCGACCGACGACGCGCCCGATCTGATCTCTCAGGTCGTGCGCAAAGGCGTCGCGAGTTACGACCTGCGCCAGTGGACGGTGATCGGCAAGCCTCCCTTCGAGCAATCGACCGCGGCGGCGAAGGCGGCGTTGGCCGCGTCGCAGCAGGGCCGCTACTGGAACTACGTCCAACTCTTCTACCGCAACCAGGGCGCGGAGGACTCGGGCTACGTCACCCCCGCCTTCCTGACGGCGATCGCCAGGGGCGCGGGCGTCAAGGACATCGCGCGGTGGAATCGCGATCGAGAATCGTCCCGCTGGGACGCCGACCTGGCCCAGACGGCAAGCGAGGCCCAGAGCCTGGGACTCCGGGGAACCCCCTCCGTCGTCGTCGAGGGCCCGGGCGGCCGCCAGGTCCTCACGGCGCCGGGCTTCGACGACGTCGAGAACGCGATCCAGTCCGTCTCCTGACCGGACAGGTAGAGTCGCGGCGTGGCCGACGGACGAGACCTTCAGCCGCAGCGCAAGGAGACGAACTGGCGCGTCTGGGGACTCGGCGTGCTCGTCATCCTCGTCATCATCTTCATCGCGCAGAACTCGCAGAGCGTGAAGGTCAAGTTCCTGTTCGTCGACACGACGGCTCCGCTGATCTTCCTACTGGTGATCACCGTCCTCCTCGGCATGATCATCGGCTATGTCACCCCGATCGTGCGCAGTCGCCAACGCGACCACGAGCAGCGCTAGAGGTTCTCGATCTCGGCGGCGATGTCCGCAGCCGCCTGCTTCGCGTCGGAGAACAGCATCGAGGTCTTCTCGTTGTAGAAGAGGTCGTTGTCGATTCCGGCGAAGCCGGGACTCAGCGAACGCTTGATCACGATCACCTGCTGGGCCTCGTCCACCTCGATGATCGGCATCCCCGCGATCGGTGAGTTGGGGTCGTCCTTGGCGGCGGGGTTCGTCACGTCGTTGGCGCCGATGACGACCGCGACGTCCGTGTGCGGCATCTCGGGGTTGATGTCGTCCATCTCCTTGAGCTCCTCGTAGGGAACGTCCGCCTCCGCGAGCAGCACGTTCATGTGACCCGGCATGCGACCCGCCACCGGATGAATTGCGTAGGCGACGTCGACGCCCCGCTTCTCGAGCTCGTTCGCCATCTCCTTCACGGCATGCTGAGCCTGCGCGACCGCCATGCCGTAGCCCGGGACGATCACGACGGAGTCGGCGTACGCGAGCTTGATCGCGGCGTCCTGGGCGCCGATCGACGTGACCGGGCGCTCCTCCGCCTCCGCGGCGCCTGTCGGCAGAGCGCCGAAACCGGCGAAGAGGATGTTGGGCACCGAGCGGTTCATGGCCGTCGCCATCGCGAGCGTCAGGATCGTTCCCGAGGAGCCCACCAGCGTCCCGGCCACGATCAGCGCCGTATTGTCGAGCTCGATTCCGGCGGCGGCCGCCGACAGCCCGGTGAAGGCGTTAAGCAGCGAGATCACCACCGGCATGTCAGCCCCGCCGATCGGCAGCACGAACAGGTTCCCCAGGAGCGCGGCAGCGATCAGCACGGCAATGAAGAGGCCCTGCGAGGGACCCGAGTCGTGGTCGAACCCAAGCACGATGCAGACGGTGACGATCCCGACCAGCAGCAACCCGTTCAGGACCTGCTGCCCCGGCACCTTCACCGGCTGCCCGGGGATCAGCCCCTGGAGCTTGCCGAAGGCGATGTTCGACCCCCAGAACGAGACCGACCCGAGCACCATCGAGAACAGGATCGGGACGAAGGTGTCGAGCGGGATCGCCTCACCGAGAGCGAGGAAGTGGCGGAACTCCCCCCAGGCGATCAGCGCCACGGCGCCACCGCCCACGCCGTTGTAGAGCGCGACCATCTGCGGCATGGCGGTCATCTGGACCCGTCGCGACGCGACCACCCCTACGATCGCGCCGCCGCCCATCCCGATCGCGATCAGTCCCCAGTTGCCGATTCCCTTGAGCGCCAGGGTCGTGGCGACCGCGATCACCATCCCTGTCGCGGCAATCAGGTTGCCCTGCTTGGCGGTGGTCGGGTGCGTGCCCCGCCGGATCCCGAGGATGAACAGCGAGAACGCCACGATGTAGCAGGCCTGGACGAAGGCGGACTGCGGGTCGAGCGCTGCGAGCAGGGGCGCGGTCACTCGGCTCCCGCGTCGCCGTCGCCAGCGTCCGGCTTCTCGGCCGGCTCTTCCTTCTTGGGTTTCCGGACGAACATGCCGAGCATGCGGTCCGTAACCATGAATCCGCCGACGATGTTGATCGTGCCGAAGAAGATCGCGATCGTCCCGATCAGGTTGTCGAGCCAGAAATTCGAGAGGCCGACGACAATGAGGCCGCCCAGCAGCACGATCCCGTGAATAGCATTGGTCTGCGACATCAGCGGCGTGTGCAGGGTCGTGGGGACCTTCGAGATGACCTCGAAGCCGACGAACGCGGCCAGGACGAAGATCGTGATCTCGGTGATCAGCGGCATCAGGCGCCGACCCCCGCGGCCTCGCGGGCTCGCTCGTTGCGAATCTCGCCATCGTGGGTCAGGCAGGCGCCCGCCACGATCTCGTCGTCGAAGTCCAGATTGAGCTGGCCCTCTTCGCCCACCAGCAGCTTCAGGAGGTTCTCCACGTTCTTGGCGTAGAGCTGCGAGGCGTGGGCCGCCATGTCGCTCGGGAGGTTGTCCGGCGCGATGATTTTGACGCCGTTCTCCACCACGGTCTCCCCCGCCTGAGTCAGCTCGCAGTTGCCGCCTGAGTCGCCCGCGAGATCCACGATCACCGACCCGGGCTGCATGTTCCGCACGGCGTCGGCGGTGATCAGGATCGGAGCCCGCCGGCCCGGCACCTGGGCGGTGGTGATGATCACGTCCTGTTTGGCCGCGGCGTCGGCGAGCGCCTCGCGAACCTTCTCGTTCTCCTCGTCGGTCAGGGGCCGCGCGTAGCCCCCCTCGGCCTCGGCATCGGGGATGAAGTCGAGCTCGAGCGGGCGCCCGCCCAGGCTCGCGATCTGCTCCCAAGCCGCGCGGCGGATGTCGAATCCGGTGACGACTGCGCCGAGCCGCTTGGCCGTCGCGATTGCCTGAAGGCCAGCGACACCCGCGCCCAGGATCATCACGCGCGCGGGCGCGACGGTTCCAGCGGCGGTCGTCATCATCGGAAAGAAGCGCCCGGCCGCGCGCGCGGCGAGCAGCGTGGCCGCGTACCCGGCGACGTTTGCCTGGGAGGACAGCGCGTCCATCGCCTGGGCCCGCGTGATCCGGGGGATCGATTCCATCGCAAAGCTCGTGACGCCGGCATTGGCGAGCGCCTTCGTCGTCTCGCCGGACGTGAGCGGCGCCAGGTGCCCGATGAGGACCTGGCCCGACCGCAGGCGACCGATCTCATCCGTCGTCGGGACGGCCACCTTGACGACCACGTCCGCGCCCCACGCGTCGTCAGCAGAACCCACCGACGCCCCGGCGTCGGAGTACTCCGAATCAGGATGGCCGGACCCTTCTCCCGCGCCGGACTCGACGGCGAAGTCGAGGTTCTCGCCCGTGAGCGAACCAACGGAATCGGGGATCAGCGCCACGCGGCGCTCGCCCTCCCGGGACTCCTTGGGTACGCCCACCCTCATTTCGAGACACCAACCCGCATCTGAGCCGGGGCAGACTATTCAACGGTGCGCCCATGGCGTCCAGTTGGGGGAACAAAGGGGGCGAAATCCGCATTCGTGGCCACTTTGTGTCGGTATGCGAAACAAACCGGCCACAGCCGGCCCGGATGTGCGGGTTGCGCGACTGGCTCAACGTGACCACGGTGTGCTGGCGATCAGCG
>VAYL01000044.1:0-2821 GCA_005884305.1 Actinomycetota bacterium | reverse complement strand
CCTGCACCGTGGGGTGTATGCGGTAGGCCACGCTGCCATCAGCAGGCATGGATGCTTGCTCGCGGCGGTGAAGGCCTGCGGCCCTGGGGCGATGCTGAGCCACCAGAGCGCGGGAGAGCTGTGGGGGCTCCTCCCTACATGCCCTGGGCCGATCCATGTCAAGGTTTCCGTCCAGAGGCATCCTCGGTCCGTGCGAGGGATTTCGGTCCATCGCTCGAGGACGATTCACGCAGCCGACGCGACTCACCGCGACCGCATCCCAGTCACGACGGCGCTCCGTACCGTTCTCGATCTCAGGCGCGTCCTTCCACGAAAGCAATGGGAGGCGGTCGTCGACCAGGCACGCGGCAAGGGCGTCCCTGTCGACGACCTCATCGACGAGGCACCCACCCGGAGCGTCTTGGAGCGGAGATTCCTGCGGCTCTGCCGATGCCATCGGATCCCTGCACCCAAGGTGAACGTGCGCATCGGCAGGTTCGTAGTCGACTTCCTCTGGCCGGAACACCGGATTGTCGTCGAGGTCGACGGATATGAGTTCCACGGTGGGCGTCAATCGTTCGAAGCCGATCGAGAGCGGGATGCCGAACTCGCGGTTCAGGGCTATCGGGTACTTCGATTTACCTACCGGCAGGTGACAGAGGAGCCCGCCAAGGTGGCGGCAAGGCTGAGCGCGTTGTTGGGTTAATCGGCGTCCGTTGCCACTTTGTTTCGGTATGCGAAACAAACTCCACACTCGCCGGTTCCGCGCGGCATTGGCCGGTTAGGCGGGAGCGCCGACGCCCGCCAGCTCGGCCATGCGCCTCACCGTATGCAGGCGCTGGTCGGGCTCGGGACTGATGGGCGAGATGATGAGGCGGTCGACGCCGGCTTCCTCGTAGGCCTTCAGTCGCTCCCCCACCTCCTCCTCGCTGCCTAGGAGTGCCGTCGCGTTCGCCAGCTCGTCCGGGATCGCGGCGTAGGCCTCCTCGCGCTTACCGTCGAGGTATAGAGACTGCACCTCATCGGCGACATCGCCGAAGCCGAAGCGGTGGGTGAGGTCGACGTAGAAGTTGGTCTTGCGGCTGCCCATGCCGCCGAGGTAGAGGAGAAGCCCGGCCTTCACGATGCCCCGCGCAGCGTCGAGGTCGCCGTCGACGGCAACCTGCACGGTCGGCGAGATCTCCAGATCGGAGCGCGAGCGCCCACCCTTTGCGAGCCCGGCCTCGACGTGCTCGTCCCAGGTCTCGCGGAACGCGTCCGGCGAGGAGAAGATCGGGATCCAGCCGTCAGCGATCTCGGCGGCGATCTCGACCGACTTGCGGCCGATCGCCCCGAGGAAGATCGGGATGTGGTTGCGGACCGGGTGGAAGTTCAGCTTGAGGGCCTTCCCCTCGCCGTCGGGCAGCGGAAGCGTGAAGTGCTGGCCCTGGTACTCCAGCCGCTCCTCGCGGGCCACAACTTTCCGCACGATCTCAACGTACTCGCGGGTGCGGCCCCACGGCTTCGCGTAGGGGACGCCATACCAGCCCTCGGACACCTGCGGGCCCGACGGCCCGAAGCCGAAGATGAACCGCCCGCCGGAGAGCGCGTCGATCGTGCAGCCCGCCATCGCAGCCGCCGCGGGCGCCCGCGCCGGCACCTGGAGAATCGCGGCGCCGAGCTGGATCGTCTCGGTCTTCGCGGCGAGATAGGCGAGAACGCTGACCGCGTCGGAGCCATACGACTCCGCCGACCAGACCGAGTCGTAGCCGAACCGCTCCGCGGCGAGGACCATCTCGGTCGCCTCGTCGCCGTGGGGACCGATCCCCCAGTAGCCGAGGTTGAGTCCGAGCTTCATGCGCGCCCCAGCCTATACGGACCTACATGGGCGTCGGCCGGCGCCGGGACCAACCGGTCCCGGCGCCCTCTGAGCCAAGGTCCTGAGCCGAGCGACCGCTACTTGATGTATCCGCTCTGCACCAGGTACTCGTGCGCGACCTTCGACGGCTCCTGCTTGTCGATGTCAACCCGCGAGTTGAGCTCCTGGATCACCGGGAGCGTCAGGTTGCCCTGGACCTTCTGGATCGTCGCGCCGAAGTCAGGCCCGGCCTGGTCGGCCACCTTCTTCGAGGCGATGAAGATCACGTTCCCGGAGGGGATAAGCCCCTTGTCGTCCTCGAGGATCGTGTACTTGTTGGAGTTCGCGAGCTGAGCGTCGCTCGTGAACAGGATCGACAGGTCCGCGTCGCCCTTGTCGAGCACCGTGTAGCGCAGGCCGATGTCCACCGGCTTGAACGAACTGCTTGAACTGAAGCCCGTAGTTCTTCTCGAGCCCGGCGAGGCAGTCGATCCGCTCGCGGCACTCCGGCGAGCCGGCCAGCACCATGTTCTGCGACTTGCCCTTCAGGTCGGAGATCGTCTTCAGCCCGAGCTTCTGCGCGGTCGAGGTGAGCGTTCCGACCGCGTTCGAGTCGGCGAAGGGCGTCGGCGGGTACGCGACGAGTCCCTCCTTCGCCAGGTCGGCCTTCGCCTGGGTGTATGCCTGCTGGGCGTCCGACGGGATCTTGTTCGCCGGCACCTGGAAGAACGACCCGAGCGCCGTGGAGGTGTACTCCGGATACCCGCTGATCTGGCCATCCTGGATCGCCTTCTTGGCGATGGTCTCCGAGCCGAGGTTCAGCTTCGTGCTCACGTCGTACCCCGCGGCCTGAAGCCCCTGGGCGTAGATCTCCCCGAGGATGTACTCCTCGGTGAAGTTCTTCGACCCCACGGTGATCTTCACGTCCTTGTTGGCCGGGTTGGACTGGATCAGGTTGGCGGAGCTGCCCGACGTGCCGCTCGTGCTGCTGCCGCCGCTGCCGCA
>VAYL01000043.1:7123-11183 GCA_005884305.1 Actinomycetota bacterium | reverse complement strand
GCGGATAACGTCCCGGCCAGCGATGGGTAAGGCGCAGCGACCGTCGGGGATGTCGCAAGGCGGCTCAGGGGAGAGCGTTTCCCTTCACGCGCAGCGCCTCAGGCGCGTCGAGGAGGCGTTCCGCACCCTGCCCTCCCGCTACCGCGGCGCCGAGCCGGACTTCGACGCGACATTTCAGGTGCGGCTGGGCGACGTCGGGCGAACCTGGCAGGTCCGGGCACACGCGGAGCGCTGCGAGGTCCGGCCGTCATCAACCCGTGAGCCAGACGTAGTCATCGGAACCGACGCGGCGACGTGGATCGCCCTCCGCGAGGGCCGGCTCTCCGGACTCGACGCCTTCGCCCAGCGCCGGCTCTACGCGCGCGGCGACCTCGACCTCGCGCTTGCGTTCGAGGGGCTCTTCCGGCTCCCGGGCGACCGTCCGCCATTGCTTCGTGTAACGGACGTGAAGGTCCCGGGCGCCACGATCCGGAGCCTCATCTCCGGTGAGGGCCGAGAACACGCCATCTGCCTACACGGCCTGGGATCGCACAAGGCATCGTTCTTCGCGACGGTCTCGGCACTCGCCCCCGACTACACCGTTCATGCGATCGACCTGCCCGGCTTCGGCGGGTCGTCGAAGTCGGCCCGAGCGCCCTACGACGCTGCTTACTTCGCCCGCGCGGTCCTCGGGTACATGGATGCCAGCGGTCTCGACCGGGCTTCGCGCTCGAGGTGGCGCTGGCGGAGCCGGACAGGGTGCAGAGCGCCACGCTCCTCTGCCCCTCCGTGGCGTTCCGCAAGCGACGCACCCTGGTCCCCCTGGTCAGGGTGGTCCGCCCCGAGATCGCCGCGATCCCGCATCCGATCCGGGCGGCTCAGGTGCGCGCCCAGTTCTGGAGCCTGTTCGCTCGGCCCGACCGGCTCGACCCCGCCGCGGCCGACGTTGCCGCCGACGAGTTCTGCCGCACGTACCGGTCGCGCACGGCCCGAATCGCGTTCTTCGCCGCCCTTCGCAACATCTACCTCGACGCACCCCACGGCAAGCGCGGCTTCTGGACGCGTCTGGGAGAACTGCGCCCGCCGTCGCTCTTCGTGTGGGGCGAGAGCGATCGGCTCGTGCCCGCGGCGTTCTCACGGCACGTCGCCGAGGCGCTGCCACGGTCGAACCAGGTAGTGCTGCCCGACTGCGGTCACGTCCCGCAGGTGGAACTGGCTGAGCAGACCAACGCGCTCATCCGCGACCACATCGCCGCGGCCGGCGAGGTCCGCTCGCGCCGGGCGGCATAGGGGCCCGCACCTCACCCGCCCACTCATAGAATCCGCGCGATGGCGGACGAGCGGACGATCTCCGAGCAGGCGAAGCGGAACGGCGGCGGCGCCCATAACGGCTTGACCGGCCGACTGGGTTCGATCAGGGACATCGGGCGCGTTGGCGGCGGCGTCGCCAAGGCGACGCGAGAGTTCGCGCGCGCCGGGCGGCGCCTGGCGACCGCTATCGCCGAGGCCGGGCAGGACGCCGCCGCCGAGGCGACCGCTCGCGCGGCCCGCGAGGCTCGCGACCGTCTCACCGCCGACCTCGACGACCGCGACCCCGACCACCTTCGCGAGCAGCTCCCGCTGTTATGGCTGATCGCGAGCTTTTGGTTCCGGGGAGACGTGCGAAATCTCGGGAACATCCCCGAGGAGGGGCCGGTGCTGATGGTCGGAAACCACTCTGGCGGCAACCTCACCCCCGACACGTTCGTCTTCACGCTCGCGTTCTCGACCTACTTCGGCGTCGAGCGCCCGTTCCACCAGCTCGCACACAACCTCGTCATGGCATCGCCATACGCGCGACTGCTGCGAAGCGGCGGGACGGTCGCGGCATCGCATGCGAACTCGCGCACCGCGCTCGATTCCGGCGCCGCACTGCTCGTCTACCCCGGCGGCGATTGGGAGGTCCACCGGCCGACGTGGGAGCGAAACCGGGTCGACTTCGCCGGCCGCAAGGGCTTCATCCGGCTGGCTCTCGACGCGGACGTCCCGATCGTGCCCGTCGTCTCGATCGGCGGACAGGAGACGGCGCTGTTCCTCTCGCGCGGAGCATGGCTCGCCCAGCTCCTGCGCCTCGACCGGTACATGCGCCTGAAGGTGCTGCCGATCTCGCTCGCGCTTCCGTGGGGCCTGAACATCGGCGACTTCCTCGGGCACTTCCCCCTGCCCGCAAAGCTCACCGTCGAGGTGCTCGAGCCCATCGACGTTCGCGAGCAGTTCGGCGACGAGCCCGACCTGGACGAGGTCTATGAGTACGTCACGCGGGTCATGCAGGAGACGCTCGACACCCTCGCCGCGGAACGACGGTTCCCTGTGATCGGCTGAGCCTCACGATGCGGCTGAACGAGTCGATCATCATCTCCGCGCCTCCCAAGCTGGTCTGGGGCTACCTGGCCGACCCGTCGAACTACCTGCACTTCATGTCGGGCGTGACGCGGTGGGAGGTCGCGGGCGAGCAGCGCAGCGGGCTCGGCGCCCGCTACCGGATGCTGATCCGGGTCGGCTCGGCGGAGATCGGCGGGCTCATCGAGATGGTCGAGTGGAAAGAGGGGCTCGACATGGCGTGGAGCTCCGTCACGGGCGTCGACCAGCGCGGCCGCTGGCGCCTGCGCGAGATACCGGACGGTCGTACGAAGGTCGAGTTTCGCTTCGCCTACGGCGTTGCTGGCTCCGGCATCCCGGGCTGGATAGCGGAGCTCTTCGCGGCACCCCAGCTCGGCCGGCACCTGCGCCGCACCCTGCAGCAGCTAAAGCGACAGGTCGAACACGAGCAGCTGCGAGCGGAGGCAGCAGCCCGCCAGCGCGAGCGAGCCGCCGCGTCCTGACACGGGGATTGTCGGATTAGTTGCCATGTGCGCAACTAATCCGACAACGGCGATCTCGGGGCCAGGTCAGCTCCCGCGTTTGCGATTGACCGCGGCCTGGAGCTGGCGCTTGTTCATGTTCGAGCGCCCGCGGATGTTGAGGCGCTTCGCGTCGTTGTAGAGCTGCTCCCGGGTCCGGCCCCTCGGGCCCGAACGCCCCGAGCGCTGGCCGCCGCGACGGCCCGACGAGATGTCGCGCGTCGACGTCCGCGAGCGCTGCCTGGACTCGCCGGACCGCGCGCGCTCCTTCTGCACGGTCCGCGCCGCGATCTCCTTCGCCCGGCCCTCGGATCGCCCTTGGCTCCGCTGGCTTCTCTTGACGTGTTCGTACTGGCGAGCTCGCTTCGTGCCCTTCTTCACGCCACGGGGTGGCATCGAAAGCACCTCCAGTCATTTTCGCTCTCCGATCGGCCCTTACCCGAACGATTGCAGGGAAAACGTGAGCGTCAGTCGCCGTCGACGGCCGTCGCCTCGCTCACCGAGCGCCAGCGCTCGAGCTCCTCGCCGACTGTCACCAGGCGCCGCTCGATGTTCCCGATGGCGTCCGCACCGAGAACGAGTCGCAGCGGTGGATCATCGGCATCGAGAGCCTCGATGATGGCCTGCGCGGCCTTGGCCGGGTCGCCCGGCTGGAGGCCATGATTGGTGCGCACGTACTCGCGTGTGGGGCCGACGGTCTCGGCGTACTCGGGCATCTCCTCGGATTCGTACGCGGCATTCGATCGGAAGAGCCCCGTGCGAAACGCCCCCGGCTCGACGATCATCGTGTGGATGCCGAACGGCGCCACCTCGTCGCGAAGCGTCTCGGTGAGCCCTTCGAGGGCGAACTTCGTCGCGCAGTAGGCGCTGAACCCGGGCGCGGTCACCTGCCCGCCCACGCTCGACATCTGGACGATTGCGCCGCCGCCCTGGCGGCGCATGTGGGGCAGGACCGCCCGGGTGAGCGCGGCGGGACCGAAGAAGTGGAGGTCGAACAGCGCCCGAAGCTCGTCGTCGGTCGTCTCCTCGACGGCCCCGACCTGGGTACGTCCCGCGTTGTTCACGAGGACGTCGATGCGCCCGAAGCGGTCGATCGCCTCGGATGTCGCCGCCTCTCGCTGCCCCGCGTCCGTGACGTCCAGCGCGATCACCTCGCCGCGCTCGTGCTCGGCTGCGTAGGCGAGGGCATCGGTTTTGCGCGC
>VAYL01000043.1:0-6791 GCA_005884305.1 Actinomycetota bacterium | reverse complement strand
CCGAGAGGAGGTCCTCGACCTCGCGCGGGAAGACGTTCTCGCCGCCCGAGACGATCATCTCGTCGTCGCGTCCGTCGATGAACAGGCGCCCCTCGTCGTCGAAGTGCCCCACATCACCGGAGGAGAGCAGCCCTCCCAGCTCGTCCTTGCTCCCACCGCCGGTGTAGCCCTCGAAGGCCATCTCGTTGCCGACGAACACGCGGCCGGTCTTGCCCTGCTCGACCTCGTTGCCATCCTCGTCGACGATCTTGACCACGGTCCCGCGGGGAAGCCTCCCAGCCGTGCCCGGCGCCTCGCGGAGATCCTTCGGCGTGGCGATGGTCGCCCATGCGACCTCCGTGGAGCCGTAGAGGTTGTAGACGTTGTCCCCGAAGCGGTCCATCCACTTCGTCGCGAGCTCACCCGGGAGTGCCGAGCCGCTGGCCCCGACGACGCGCAGGTCGGGCAGCTCGTACTCGTCCAGCGTCTCCGCCGGCAGCTCCATGATCCGCTGCATCATCACGGGTACCACGATGAGCGCGGTGGCGCCGCTCTCCTGCGTGGCCTTGAGCGTCTCCTCCGGATCGAACTTGCGGCGAAGGACGTAGGTGGAGTTCAGCGCAAGCCCGAGAACGAAGTGCGCGAAGCCCCACGAGTGAAAGAGCGGCGCCGCGATCATCGTCCGCTCCCGCGCCCGGAGGGGGATCTTCTCGAACAACGAGGCCAACGGGCTGAGCGTGTCCGGCTGGCCGCGCTGTGCGCCCTTCGGCGTCCCGGTCGTGCCCGAGGTCAGGATCACGAACCGGCTCGATTCGTCCGGCGGATCCAGGTCATCGTCGCTTTCGGACTCGATCATGTCGCCGAGCGTCGTGTCCTCGTGCTCCTCCTTGTCCTCGCCCCAGGCCACGTAGCGGGAGAGGCCGATCCCCTTACCGGCCTCGCTCGCCTTCTCGAGCAGGCCGCTGAACTCCTCGTCGTAGACAAGCGCCTGCGGTTCCTCACGCTCGATGACGTCGGCAAGCTGCGGCCCGGAGAAGGCGGTGTTCATGTACAGGCCGTTGGCGCCGAGCTTGGAGATTGCGAGCGTCGTCTCGATGAAGCCGCGGTGATTGCGGCACATGATCGCCACACCGTCGCCCTCTCCGACACCGCCCTCGGCAAGACCGCGCGCGATCCTGTTCGACCGCGAGTGGACCTCGGCAAAGGTGAGCGTGCCTGCCTCGTCCTCGATCATCGGCTCGTCGGGATAGTTGACGGCAGCTCCTGCGATGCCGGCGGCCGGCGACGCGCCCCACCGCGCGAGCAACACCGCCATCGCGGCGAGCTTGTCGGGCCTTACGGGGCGAATCACGCCCGCGTCGGCGAGCACCTTGAGGTTGAACGGAACCTCGCTCAGCGCCCCCAGCGGGCCGAGCTTGATGCGGCGGGCAACCTGATCGAACGGGCCGGTCACGATGTCGGGTGAAAGCTTGGAAGCAAGGGAGCGCACCACTTCTTTAACTCTA
Source organism: Actinomycetota bacterium (assembly GCA_005884305.1). GTDB lineage: Bacteria > Actinomycetota > Thermoleophilia > Solirubrobacterales > 70-9 > AC-56. Next base: position 5,307 of record VAYL01000043.1, on the reverse strand, counting down.
TTTGCCCTCAGCTCGCGGCCTCAATCGGACGGTGGTTAATCGACATCGACCATCGCGACCGCGACGCAGGCGATGCCCTCCCCCCTTCCGATCCAGCCTATCCCCTCATTCGTGGTCGCTTTAACGCTCGCCCTGGCCGACAGCGCCTCGGACAGAAGCCGCTCCATCTCCACGCGGTGCGGGCCAATCCGAGGCGCCTCGCAGATCAGCGTGGCGTCGACGTTCAGGACCCGCCCGCCGAGGTTTCCAAGCGCCACCGTAAGGAGGTCCAGCGAGTGAGCGTCACGCCACTGCTCCTCGTCGGGCGGAAAGAGAGTGCCGAGGTCCCCGAGTCCGGCCGCTCCCAGGATGGCGTCGATGATCGCGTGCGTCAGGACGTCCGCATCGGAATGGCCGCCGAGCCCTCGCTCGTGCGGCACCTCCACGCCGCCCAGCACGAGACGGCGGCCCTCCGCGAACGGGTGCACGTCGTAGCCGATGCCGACTCGCGCGCTCACCCGGAGCTCTCCGCGCCGGCTCGGGCACCCGCGTGACCGATTGGCTCCAGTCGTCGCTCACGGCCCTCGAACACCGACACCTTCCGGATCCCCCACTCGTTCATGGCCTCGAGCGCCCGGTCGTAGGCGAAGCCGATGTGCTCCGGCACGTGGGCGTCGGAGGAGAGGCTGAAGGTGGCGCCGGCATCGACGCACATCTCCGCGAACTCCCGCGACGGATAGATCTCCCCCACCGGCTTGCGCAGCCCTGCGGTGGAGACCTCGACCGCGATCCCGCTCGCGGCGATGGCCTCGACCGCTGGCTCGTAATAGAAGCGGCGGTCCCGCTCGGGGCTCGGCCGCTCCGCGCCCCACACCTTGACGAGATCGGGGTGCGCGAGCACGTCGTAGAGGCCGCTGCGCGCCGCCTCGGCCAGGGTCTCGAAGTAGAGCTCCCACACGCGGTCCGGGTCACCCACGGACTCCCAGATGTCCCAGACGTCGTGGTCCACCGCCTTGTCGCGCACGTAGTGGACGGATCCGATCACGTAGTCGAAGGGATGGGCGTCGAGGAGGTTGGCGATTCGGTCCTCACGGCCCGAGACATAGTCCATCTCGATGCCGAGCCGAAGCGGTGTCGTGCGCACGAACCCGGCGTAGGCACCGAGGTCGTCTCGCGCGTGGCGGAGCCAATACGGGTGATCCCACACCTCGAGCGCGTCCCGGAAGCGATGAACGTGCTCGGAGACGCCGAGCTCCCCGATCCCGGCCTCGTCGGCCGCGGCCAGGTACCGCTCCACGTTGTCGGTCGTGAAGTACTCCTCCGCGCCGCCTTCGACCTCGTCCGGCCGCAAGTGCACGTGATAGTCGGTCAGCATCGCGCCTGTACGCTAGCCCGAGTGGTGGCTCCCGTGAGTACGCACCCGATTGGGCGGTCCCGGATGACCGCCATGCGGCGTCCTCGGGCTTGCCTTTGCCGCCAGCAAAGGCTGCGCCCTGCGTCCTTGCCTCGCGGCCCCCGGCCCTCGCCCAACCGGGCACGTCCCCACGGGAGACACCACTGATGGTCCACCTCCGGATCGTCGTGCCGAGTTATCAGTCCGAGCACGCGCTCGATCTGCTGAACGCCACGCCGTCGGTCTGCAATCTCGTCTACCTGGAGCGTGTCGCGCGGAAGCCCGAGGGCGATGTGATCCTGTGCGACGTCGCGCGCGAGGATGCCAGCATCGTCATCTCCGACCTCAAGGAGCTCGAGATCGATAGAGAGGGGTCGATCGCCATGGAGGTGATCGATTCCCAGATCTCAAGCGCCGGGGCGGCAGCGGTCAAGGCCGCCGAGGGATTACCGACCGATGCCGTCATCTGGGAGGAAGTCGAGTCCAGGACCTCCGAGAACGTGGAGCTCTCCGCGAGCTTCCTGATCTTCATGGTGCTCGCCATGCTGATCGCGATGGTCGGCATCCTCACCGACCAGCTCGTCCTGATCATCGGGGCGATGATCGTCGGGCCCGAGTTCGGGCCGATCGCCGGCATCTGCGTCGCGGCCGTCGAGAAGCGCCGCGACCTCTTCAAGCGATCGTTCAGCGCCCTGGCCGTCGGCTTTCCGGTTGGGATCACCGTCACGTTTCTCGCCGTCCTTCTCCTGAACGCCGTCGGGCTCGTGCCCAGCGACTTCACGCAGGAGCATCACCCCTTCACGCAGTTCATCTCCAGCCCGAACGAGTGGAGCTTCATCGTCGCCTACCTCGCGGGGACCGCCGGCGTGCTGTCCCTCACGTCGGCGAAGTCGGGGGCGCTGATCGGCGTACTGATCTCGGTTACGACCATTCCAGCCGCCGCCAACATCGGCGTCGCCGCTGCGCTTTGGGACGGGCGCGAGTGGGTCGGCGCGGCGGAGCAGCTTCTGCTGAACATGTCGGCGATCCTCCTGGCCGGCATCGGGACACTGTTCATCCAGCGCCGCATGTACATGAGGCGGCGGCGGGCCCACCTCCACGACGAGGCCAGGGTCGCCGCGGGATTGCCCCTCGGCCACAGCCGCCGCGTAGGGAGCGCGACCTACAAGCCCACCGACGGTGCGTAGGACCTGGCGCGATCTGTTGATCCTGCTCGGGTCCTTCGCGGCCGCGAGCGCGATCGCTGCCGCGGCCGGCGCCGCGAACTTCGGAACGGCCCTCGCGTTCGGTCAGATGGGCTTCGCAGCGGCGCTCGTATGGGTGCTGCTCACTCGCTGACCTCGGCCGTTGACATCGTCCGCGCCATCGGAGAGGCTCGCGACCCCCCAAGGGAAAGGCAGCAGATGAAGGGAATCATCGTTCACGGGTCCAAACACAACCTCGACATCCATCCCACCGGCCTCAAGACATAGCGAGTCGCATGGCCAGCGCGGCGTCTTAGTCGGGTCTCGTGGCCGCGAGGTCCTGCGCCGCGCGCGCTCCGTCCCGGAGGGGTTCGTCACCACCTACGGCGATCTCTCCCCGGAGGCGCCGCGCTTCGCGGGAATGGTGCTGTCGGAATGCTCGGACCCCTCCGTTCCGTGGCACCGGATCGTGCGCGCCGACGGATCGCTAGCCAAGGGGGAACGCCAGCGGCGGCTGCTGGAGGCGGAGGGCGTTCCCTTCCGCGGTCAGCGCGTGGACATGCGCGTCGCGTGGGCGGACGTGGCGAGCCTCGCCGACCGGTAGGCGGCTCTTGTCCCAATCGGGCCGTCTACGATCCGCCCCATGCCGAAGCACATCGTCCCCCCGCCGAAGCGCACCTGCCGCCACTGCGGCCAGGGCGGCCAGATCCTTCTCCGCAAGTGCCCGAAGTGCGGTCGCCGTTACTTAGGGAACAAGTCATTCGGCGCCGTGCACTGAGGCGCCGGCATCCGCCTCAGCCCTCGCAGGGGACTCGACGATCGTCGATGCGGTCTCCGTTTCGGTCGAAGAGGATGACCCGCTTGACGCAGAGCCTCCCCCGCGAGTGCAGCACGGCGAACCGGAAGTTCCGCCGGATCTTTGCTTTGCGCGCGTCGCTTCGACTTATTCGCCGGGTATGCACCGGCATCCATCTCGGCGGCCGGCCTGAGTTCGGATGACCGACCCGAAGCCTCATTGCACGGACGCGCGTCCGCGTGACGTTCAACTCGACGCTCGCCGAGCTGTCGTCGGTGATCCCCACCAAGCGACTCCACAGCGGCGGTCGGTGCTTGTCGGGCCTGCAGGTGCCGACGGCGTCGGCCACGCTCTTGCCCCGCAGCCACAGCTCGTAGCAGCGCCGGTCGTGCCGCCCTTGCACCTTGAGAGCCCAGCGGTGGTGAGAGAACCTCCCCTGCGCGACCCGGACCTGCTGCCCTGAGGCCGCACCGCCCGCAATCGCCACGCCAACTACAACCAGGACGCTGACGACGGAGGCGCAGACGATTGTCAATGTGCGCTGGGGCATCCCGCGCCGGGATCGTATCCGCGCCGTCAACGCTTGCGGTCGCTCAAAAGGAGCTCCGCGATCTGTAGATCGAGTCGCGTCGTCACCTTGAGGTTCGCCGAGGGCGACGGATGGATGAGGACCTTGCCGCCCGCCTTCTCCAGCAGCATCGCGTCGTCGGTCGCGGCGGCGATTCGCTGCGGGTCGGCGCGCAGGGCCTCGCGCAGGGCCGCCGTCCTGAACACCTGAGGGGTCTGGGCCGCCCACAGGTGATCGCGGCTCACCGTCTGCGCCACAGTGGGCCCGCCGCGAGGAAAGTCGCCCTTGTCCGGGCGTGGCTCACGCGCCCGCTTGACGGTGTCAGTGAGCGGCGCGGCCGCGATCACCGCCGCCGCGTCCGGGCGGTCGAGGAGCTTCGCGACGAGCTCGTCGATCAGCGCCGGCGTCACGAGCGGCCGCGCGGCGTCGTGGACCGCGACGATCTCGGCGTCCACCCGTTCTAGCCCCTCGGCCACGGATTCGGAGCGGCTCGCGCCGCCGGCGACCGCAATCGCCCCGTCGCGCACCGCAGCCTCCTGCCCCGCGGGCACCGCGACGATGACGGATCCGACGCTCTCAGCGCGCTCGAACGCGTCGAGCGACCATTCGAGGAGCGGGCGTCCGCCGAGCTCGACGAAGGCCTTCGGGCCGCCGGCCCCCAGCCTTTCGCCGGAGCCGGCGGCCGCGATGACCGCTGATGCTGGTGCTACTTCGTCAGGCAGACGCCTTGGCGCCGAAGCGCTCCTCCAGCAGCTCGTCCAGGTATGCCTCAGCGCCGTCCTCGTCCTTTTCGAGTGCGTACATGAACTCGGAGGCGAGGATCTTCTTGGCCCGGGTGTACATCTGCTTCTCCCCCGTCGAGAGGCCCTTCTCCCATTCGCGGATCGCGAGGTTGCGTACCACTTCCGCGAGCTCGAAGACGTCGCCCGTCTTGATCTTCTCGCGGTTGTACTTAAACCGGCGGTTCCAGTTCTTCGGCATGTCCGAGACTTCGCCGGTCAGAACCTTGATCACCTTGTCAACCTCTTCGCCTGCGATCACGCGTCGCAGCCCTGCCACGTGCGCGTTCTCGCAGGGGACCATGACCGTCATGTCGTTGTGGAGGATCTTGATGGTCAGGTAGTCCCGCTTCTCACCCAGGAGATCCTTCGTCTCCTTCTTCATTACGACCCCGGCCCCGTGGTGCGGATAGACGACGTTGTCGCCCTCGTCGAAGGTGCACTCGACGGGGCCGAGCTCGTCCTCGAGGTCGAGTGCGTCGTCCGCGGTAGCTAGCTCTGGAATTTCGTCCTCCTTCGTTGGGACGGCCGCGGCTGCAGCCGTCGGATTCATCGGTACCGATCGACGATGTCGATCTCTTGCAAGCTGCGAAGTCCCTCGCGGATCT
>VAYL01000042.1 GCA_005884305.1 Actinomycetota bacterium | reverse complement strand
TCTGCATAGCCCAGGGCTCGAGTTCTCGCTTCGTGGAGACCGACTCGGCATCAGCCCAAAGCCAGCCCTTCATCTCGCGTCCGCGCATCTGGAACGGTCGCGCACCGGGCTTGGCGAGGAGAGCCTCGGTCTCCTCCTTGGAGCAGTGGATCATCAGGCCACCTCGCCGTTGACCCCCACCGCCATGTGGCCGTCGATCATGAAGCCGATGCCGCCGAACATCTTCTGCTCGGTGTAGCCGTCCTCGGAGGCGATCAGCTCGCGGATCCGGTTGGCGAGATCCTCGTCGTAAGCCATCGTCACAATCATGGCGCATGGGGCCTTGAGGCCGATAATCGGGCTTCGCCTGCTCGCCCTCGCCGCCGGGTTCGGCATAACGCCGAGATCGGTCAACCTGGCCTACGGCCACAAATTCGGAACCAACCGTCTAGTCCGTTTCCCAAGCCGGTTTCGGTATTGCCGCTAGCACTTGAAGGACGTCGCCGCCGCGGTCGCCTTCTTCGCCTCCGATCGCGCCGGCTACATCACCGGCCAAACGCTTTCGGTGAGCGGCGGCCTCACGATGGCGTAGGTCGCAGGCCGCCTCGGTCCGTCCGCGATTCGGCAATACCGCCGTGAGAGCGGAGGATCATTCCTTCATAGTCCTTTCATCTAGCCAGCCGATGCTCGTCCCGAGACCTGCGCGATGCGCGTCCTGATCGTCGAAGACCACCTCAAGATGGCGGCGCTGATCCAGCGCGGGCTTCGCAAGGAGGCGATGGCCGTCGACGTCACCGCCAACGGCGAGGACGCGATCTGGATGGCGGGCGCCACCGAGTACGACGCCATCGTCCTCGACGTGATGCTCCCGGGCGCCGACGGCTTCGAGGTCTGCCGCCGGCTCCGTGAGGACGGCGTCTGGGCGCCGATCCTGATGCTCACGGCCCGCGACGCCGTCCGGGACCGGGTTGCCGGGCTGGACAGCGGCGCCGACGACTACCTGACAAAGCCCTTCTCCTACGCCGAGCTACTCGCCCGCTTGCGCGCCCTCGTCCGCCGCGGCCCAGTCGAGCGCCCGGCGGAGCTCCGTGTCGGCGAGCTGCGCCTGGATCCCGCCCGCCACAAGGTCTGGCGCGGCGCCAGCGAGCTCTCCCTCTCACCCAAAGAGTTCGCGATCCTCGAGACCTTCATGCGCCGGCCGGGCGAGGTGCTGTCGCGATTCCAGCTTCTGGAGCACGCCTGGGACTACGAGTACGAGAACCGCTCCAACGTGGTCGACTCCTACATCCGTCTCCTGCGCCGGAAGATCGACCAGCCGTTCGGCACCGAGAGCCTCGAGACGGTTCGCGGCGCCGGTTACCGCCTGAGGGAGGACGGCGGAGCGTGAGCCGAATCCCAATCAAGCTGCGCGTAACGCTCGTCTTCGCCGCGGTCATGGCGCTCGTCCTCGCCGCCGCCGGCCTGTTCCTCTACCTGCGGCTCGAATCGAGCCTCACCCACTCGATCGACACCGAGCTTCAGTCGCGTAGCCAGCAGCTCATCCGCGAGATGCGTGTGAACGACCGCGGTATCAGAGAGGCGGCCGGCACCCTGATCGACAAGCGCGCCGACGACTTTGCCCAGGTCCTCACGAGTTCGGGGCGCCTGTTCGATCCCTCCCATCAGCGGGGGCAGCATCCGGCGCTGACCGCCGCGCGCGTCACCTCCGCAACCCAGGCGCAGATCACCTTCGAGCGCCCAACTCGTGGCGGGGTCCCCGAGCGCTACCTCGCCCGCCCGTTCGCATTCGAGGGACGCAGCCTGATCGCCGTCGTGGGCGCGTCGCTGCAGAGCCGCAACGATGCGCTCGACAGCCTGCTGACGCTGCTTCTGATCGGCGGCCCGATCGCACTGCTCCTCGCGTCGCTCGCGGCCTATTGGACGGTCGGCTCCGCTCTGCGGCCAGTCGACGCGATGCGCCGGCACGCGTCGGAGGTCTCCGCCTCGGGGTCGCAGCAGCGGCTGCCGGTCCCGGAAGCGCAGGACGAGCTCCGCCGGCTCGGTGTGACCCTGAACGCGATGCTCGACCGACTACACAATGCGCTCCAGCGCGAGCGCGCATTCGTGGACGACGCGAGCCACGAACTGAGAACGCCGCTCGCGGCCCACAAGGCCGAGCTCGAGCTGGCCCTCAGGTACGGCGGCACGAGCGAGGAGCTGCGCGCGTCCATCGCCTCCGCGATTGAGGAAGCGGACCGTCTCACGCAGCTCGCGGAGTCCCTTCTGGTCATCGCCCGCTCGGACAAGGGGGAGCTGGCGCTGCAGCTCGAACCGGTGGCGATCCCGGACGTCTTCGACACCCTGCGCGACCGCCTGGGCGGGCGCGCGGAGCGCGAGGGGCGCTCGCTGGTTTTCGCCGACGGCTCGCCGGGCGCGGTGGAGGCGGACCGGATGCGACTCGAGCAGGCGCTCGGCAACCTCGTCGAGAACGCGCTCCGATACGGCGGTGGGACCGTACGCGTGTGGTCGCAAAGGGCTGACGGCCGCATGGAGATCCACGTGAGCGACGAGGGTCCCGGTTTCCCCTCCGACTTCCTCCCGCACGCCTTCGAGCGGTTCCGCCGGGCGGATGTGGCCCGATCCGGCGACGGGACGGGACTGGGACTGGCGATCGTCAAGGCGATCGCGCAGGCCCACGGTGGCGGCGCCGGCGCGCGTAACACCGGCGGTGGCGGCGCGGACGTGTGGATCGATCTCGCACCGGCGCCGTGAGCGGCGGCGGGCGGCCGGCGGGGGCGGTTGCGGGCTGCGTAGTCGCCACCATCGTCGCCATTGCCCTCGGACCGGCCGCCGCGGCATCCGGCGGCGGCTCGAGCCCGGCACGCTCGGCGCCAGCGAAGGCAGCCGGTCGGTCGGTTCGGTTCGCGTCGAGCGGCGATCACTCCGAGATCCGCAAACGCCTCCCGATCGCCGACCACAAGTGGGGAAAGAAGCGCGTCGCGCTGACGGCACAGCTGCCGACCCTGCACAAGGGCGACGTCCTGAAAGCCACCGGAGAGGTGCAGCTCTCCACCACCTGCATCGACTTCGACGCCGTCCGCTGTATCGGCCGCCACTATGCCTTCAGCCCGCGGGAGGACGCCAGAATCGTGCTCACCGCCCGGCGCGGTGCCACTGGCGGCGACCACGTGATGGCGATCGCACAGGCCCGCTCCCTTCGCTGCCATCAGCCGCTGCCGAACCGAAACCACCACTGTGTGCTGGTCTTCCCGCCCAGCGAGACCAAGCTTCGCCACCCGGACCGCCTGCCCTGTCCCCCAGCCGACTGCCGCCTTAACCTGGTCGTCGAGGCCGACCACCCGCGCGCCCGCGACGGCCAGGTGGTGCTCATCGGGGCCGATCGCCCCGACGGGACCGTCCGCCAGGACAAGGGCCGCCTGAGCGCGACCGTCCTCCACGGGCGGGTCGATTCGAAGCGCTTCCGGACCGCAACGCGGCGATCGCATGCGGTACCGATCGCGCCGAGCGGAAAGGCGGGACGGCGGGTCATCTACTCGCAGCGGATCAACAAGCTCCGCAAGGGCGACGTCATCGAGGCGAGCGCGCGGCATCTGATCACGATCGCGTCTTTACGCTATCCCGTGTTCATCGGCTCCGACGTGGTACTCGCACGAGGCCCGCGTGCGGTCTCCCCCGCCGGCATTCCGCGGCAGGTCGCAAGCGGAAACGGCGACCTGACCGAGCAGAACGGCTTTAACTGCACCCACGCCGCGAGCGCGTACCAGGACCCGTGCCGGACCAGGAAGTCCGGCGCGGTCCGGATCACGCGAAACGTCCGGCGGCACGGTCATTCGGTGCCGCTCTGGGTGAACGTGGTCTCCGCCGGTGCGCCGAAGGGCGCGGTGCCCAAGCACGGCGACCGGATGCGGGTGCTCCCCCGTGGTGAGCTGGTCGTACGGCGCTACCGCGCCGCTGAGCCGTTACGGAAGCGCCGACTCGCGGTCGAAGATTGAAACCTCCCGGCCATAGCTGCCGACGTAGAGGGACCGCCCGTCCGGGCTCAGCGCAATGGACGCAGGTGCGTCGAGCGACTCGAGCGGCGGCGCCGCACACTCGTGCGCGCCGGCGTCCGCGAAGCATCCCCTGGATGTGAGCGAGCCGTCGGCACTGCGGTCGAACACACTGATCGCCCCGGCCCCGCCGTTGACGGTCGGCCCACTCATCGCGCTCACATAGACGGACCGGCCATCCGGGCTCACGGCGACACCGTTGGCCGCTGAGAGGGAGTTCTGAAGCGGCCGGCGGCAGCCGTGCGCGGCGAAGTTCGCCAAGCAACCGGCGGGATCCAGCGAGCCGCTCGGCCCACGGTTGAACCGCATCACTGCGTCGGCACGGAGCGCGGCGACGTACAGAGACTTCCCGTCGGGGCTCACCGCGAGCGCATCCGCGCCGCCGAGCGCGTCGCTCTTCAGCGCGCGGCAGCCGAGCTTGGCGTTGTTCGCGACGCAGCCGCGGTAGCGCAACTTGCCACCCGCCTTCAGGTTGAACCAGGTGATCGAGTCGCTGCCGGACGAAACGACGTACGCGGACCTACCATCGGGAGCGATCGCGATCGCCTCGTTGGACTCGAGCGAGTTGCGCGGGGGTTTGTCGCAGCTGCGGCGTCCGGCCTCGCGGCCGCCGTTCGCCAGGCATGAGCGGTACCCGAGCCGCCCGGTACCGGTGAGTCTGAACCGGGTGATCGCGCTGGTTGGCTCCTCCGAGGTCACGTACACGGATGCGCCATCCGGGCTGACCGCAACCCCGCTCGCGGCGTCGAGCGAATCGTGCGGCACGTCCCGGCAGCGGTGCCGCCCGCCGTCCGCGAAGCAGTCCGAGAAGGTCAGATCTCCGGTCACCGGATCCCGCGTCAAGCGCGTCAACGTCCCGTTGAAGCCGCCCACGTAGACGGCCGTGCCGTCCGGGGTGACCGTGAGCCCGAGGTTGTTGCCGAACGAATCGCGTGCCGGCGCCTCGCAACCGTCGGCGCCCGCGTTCGCGATGCACCCCCTGTAGGTGAGCGAGCCGGTCGCCGCCAGCGCCGCCGTGGCGAGGACGAGCGCGGCCGTGACGACGCCCGCGCCGGCCAGGCTCCTACAGCGGATCACGGCGACTCCTCCCCGCCCCGGTCAAGCTCGACCGTCCCATCGCGGAGATCCAACACACCGCCCGTCCCGCCGGCACCCTCGAACCGAAGCTCCGGCGGCCCGGACGGCGCGGCCCGCGCGGCCCCGGTGGGCGCACCCGTCAGCTCGAGCTGGCCCGTCCCCGGCACCTCGATCGTGCGCTGGGACTGCGTGACGCGAACGTAGTTCTGGCGAAAGATCCCGAGCACTCCGGTCGACGGATCGACCGGATCGGCCCCGGCGTCAACGGCGATGAACCGGCGCCGGTCCGAGACCACCCACTCGTTCTCCAGGGGATAGATGTTGCTCGTGGAGAAGAAGCCCTCCGGCCGGGCGACCAGGTGCGGTTGAACGGCCGCCGTCATCGGCGCGCCGACCTCCGCCGATGTGGCGCGGTTCGCTCCCTGTCGATTCGCACCACCGGCACGCGCGGCGCCGCGTCCGTCGCGGATGCTGACGAGCTCCCGGCGCACGCCCTCGGCCGTTTGCTTCAGCTGCTTCCATCCCTCAGTGGGCGATAGCGGCTCGTTCGGCGCGCCGGTCACCCCGGCGAAGAAGAACCGGCCATCCCAGCGATCCTGGATCCGCGCCCACTGGACCGCCTCGTACTGGTGATAGATCTCGGGAAGCGGCAGCGAGTGCCCACCCATCGAGACCTCGCCCAGGTCCCCGAGGTCCCAGCCGTTGTAGCACCCTGAGGCGAGCGGTTGGCCGGGACAGCCGCCCGCGTTGCCGAAGTTGTAGTACGCGATCTGGTTGGCACCGCTCACGAGCGCCTTGCTCACCCCCGGGAGCTCGAAGCCCGGCTCGATGTCGCCCGCGGCGGCGGCGCGCTGGCGGCGGTAGTGGTGCTGACGCTGGAACCTGCGCAGAGCACGCACCGTGAGCCCCTGGTGGAGTCCGGCCTCGTAGGCGTCGAGCGTGCTCATGCTGCCGGGTAGCGAGTTCGAGTTGCCGTACACGATCGTCGCCGAGCCCCTGCGGTGGCAGCGCTTGTACGCTCGCGCTGCCCCCTTGAGCGCGTCGAGGACCGCTCCGTTTCGAAACGGGTGGATGCCGCGCAACTGGGCGCCGAATCCGCCGCTCGGGTACTTCCGGGCCGCGCCGAAATCGAACAGCATCAGACGCGAGGCCCTCGGCTGGCGCTTGGCGAAGGCGCAGGCGCCCGCCTTGGCCTGGCGGAGGAGGTCGGGCCCGCTGGCCGCGGTCATGTACCAGGCGGGTACCGGCTCGGGCGCTCGCCGGTGCGCCTGCGCGGGGCCGGCGGCGGCCGTGCACGCAAGCGCCATCGCGACCAGCGCGGGCGCCGCTCGCTTTCCCGGCACGTCTCGCCCGCCGCGCCTCGTCTCCCCCGGGGGTCCTGCCACTCGGGGTTACTGTGACAAGTCCGGCGCTCGGGTGCCTACTGACCTCGCGGGAACCTGTAGCGGTAGACGCCGCGTCCGAGGCTGGCCACGAGCAGCTGGCGCGGATGGCCGGGTACCTTCTGCATGCTGAACACCGGCGCCGCCGGCAGATTGCGGCCGAGCGGCGCATACCTGCCACCGGACTTGCCGGGCGAGACGTACACGCCCATCGTCGTGGCCACGATCAGCTGGCCCT
>VAYL01000041.1:7991-8413 GCA_005884305.1 Actinomycetota bacterium | reverse complement strand
CGCGGTCCCGAGCAACAACCCGGTGCCGCCGTGCAATCAGAACGCGGACTGCCCAGACCAGCAGAGCGCCATGTTCTGGCTGACGGATACGCCATGCATCAACACCACTCGGATCGGCCCGAGCAGCCACGACACCCACAACACCCGGGGCCGGTGCCAGGACGGCGGCCAGACCGGCCTGACGCGAGGCGCGCCGGACCTGATGCTCAACGATCCGCCCGCCACCGCTGTGGGCCAGCCACCGAACTACTCCCAGGACGTGCAGCGAACCGAGGATCCGAAGATCGGTCTCACTCTCTTGCGCACTACGTCTGTCTCAGGCTGTGCCGCGCAGGTGCTGTCCGGGAATGCGCCCAACCAGACGCTCGACCTCGACGAGACGGAGACCACCCCTCAAATCAAGATCCACACCTGGGTATCGA
>VAYL01000041.1:0-7889 GCA_005884305.1 Actinomycetota bacterium | reverse complement strand
GTCTTCAAGCGAATCCGGGTCAACCAGAACCAAGGCGGGGTCTCGACAACGTTCGTCGTTGATACCCCCGCGATCATCAACCTCAACGCCCGGTACCTCGCGATCTCGAAGCCGACGTGGCTGCAGCAGTGGGCAAAGGTCAGCACCGACCGGTTCGACGTGAAGATGCTGAGCGCCGACGACGTGCTGAACCAGCTGCGGTCGCAGAACCCGGCCGCGCAGTTCACCGAGGTCGGCGAGGCGCGACTCGGCCTTGCGTTGACCGTCGAACAGAGTTCGGGCGGGGACGGCCTGGACTTCATGTATGACGAGGGGACCTACGACAGCAGGCTTGAGCTGGACACGCCCAAGAACACCTGCGTGATCCCATGCTCTTAAACCGGGGCGCGTGACAGCCGATGAGGGTTAACGGAATGACCAACCGAACGCCAACGCGGTGCAAGCAGTGGTAGCGATCCTCGCAGTCCCGGCCGGCCTGATCTTCGGCAGCTTCGCGACGGTCGTTGCACATCGAGTGCCGCGGCGGGAGTCGTTCGTTGCGGGCCGATCCCGGTGTCCGCATTGCGGCACCACGATTGCCGCCTACGACAACATTCCGGTCGTTTCCTGGCTCGCCCTTCGAGGACGCTGCCGCCACTGCCGCGTGGCGATCCCGGCGCGGTACCCGCTCGCCGAGCTCGGTATGGCGGCGCTCTTTGCCGCGACGGTGCTGATCCTCGGGACCGACGACGCGACGCAGCTCGTGCTGGGCCTCGCCTTCTGCGCGCTCCTCGTCGTAATCACCTTGACGGACCTCGAGCGCCGCGTGATCCCCAACACCGTGTTGGCCGCCGGCGCGATCGTCGCGGTTGCGATAGCCGCGGTCGGCGACCCGAGCAGCCTGCCCGACCGGATGATCGCGGCGGCGGCAGCCGGCGGAGTGCTGTTTCTCGTAGCGCTGCTCTACCCCCGCGGAATGGGGATGGGGGACGTGAAGCTCGCCGCTGTGATGGGCCTGTACCTGGGACGTGCGGTGGCACCCGCGCTCCTCATCGGTTTTGCATCCGGAGCACTGGTGGGGCTGGCGTTGATCGCGCGGCGAGGAGCCTCAGCCCGCAAGCAGGCGGTCCCGTTTGGACCGTTCCTGGCGCTGGGAGGGGTCGTCGCGCTCTGGTGTGGAAACGCCCTCGTGGATTGGTACCTCGCGACCTTTTTCAACGGCTGATGTCGAATCGGCCAAAACTGCCTCAACCGGCTTAAGCATTCGCATTTCCGGTCGATTGAGGGCGTGAAACCCCCTACGGGCGGACGGCCATGGCAAGGATGCTTTCGACGGGCAAGAAGAAGACTGTTGTCGGTCTCGACATCGAGGCGGGAAGCGTCGCCGCCGCCGAGGTGTCGTCGAACGGCCACGTGGCCGTGACGAAGTTCGGCGATCTCGCGCTCCCGTCGGGCGTTTTTCGGGATGGCGAGGTCCGCGACGCCGCTGCGCTCAGCGAGGCGCTGAAGGAGCTGTTCGCCAAGAACAAGCTCTCCAGGTCGGTGCGCTTGGGCCTCGCCAGCCAGCGCGTAGCCGTTCGCGTCTTGAGGCTGCCGGCGATCGACGACCGCAAGGAGCTTCAGACAGCGATCCGGTTCCAGGCTCAGGACTTGATTCCGATGCCGGTCGACCAGGCCGTGCTGGACTGGCAGGTCGTAGGACACACTCCGGGCGGCGGCGGCGAGAGGATGCTGGACGTCGTTGTAGTCGCTGCTCGCCGCGAAGCCGTGCGGGGCCTGATCGCGGCGCTTCGCCAGGCCGGGCTTCGACCGGTGGGAGTGGACCTCTCGGCGTTCGGGATGATCCGCGCGCTCGCGAACGGCACCCACTCACCAGTCGGCACGGGCGCCTACGTCGATGCTCCCGGGACGGCGACGCCGCCGGATGAGGATCGAATCGCCGAGCACCTGGGAGGAGAGGGATCGGCGGCGGCCGGATCCGCTTCCGAGCCCGAATCCGATGGCCGGCCCGAATCCGCCCGCCTCTATTGCAGCCTGGGGGACGTCACGAACGTCGCCGTGGCGCGCGGGTCTGCGTGTCTCTTCACGCGGGTCTGCCCGTTTGGCCTCGAGGGAATGGCGCAGCGGCTGGCAGAGCGGCGCCAGCTCACACTCGAGCACGCGCGGCAGTGGCTGGGTCACGTCGGCCTCGAGGCCGCGGTCGAGGGCGTGGAGGGCGACCCGGAGATCGTCGTGGCGGCACGCGATTCGCTGTCCGAGGGAGTTTCCCGCCTGGTCGATGAGCTTCGTCTCACGCTCGAGTACTACGGCGCGCAGGACGGGGCGGTTCCTGTCGACGGTGTCGTTGTCTGCGGTCTCGGCATCACCATCCCCGGCCTCGTCGAGCGGCTGCAGCATGAATTGGCGCAGCGGTTCGAGGTCGTCCGGCCGCCGGCGCTGGCACACCTTGACGACGCGACGGCAGCGCGGTTGACGGTGTCATACGGACTGGGGCTAGAGGAGTAGCCGTGCGTCCCATCAATCTCATTCCGGCAGAGGAAAGGCGGGGCGAGAAGGCACCGCTGCGGGCTGGCCCGGTGGCCTACGTGATCGTGGGCGTTCTCGCGCTCGCGCTGATGGGCATCACTGCGCTCGTTCTGACCGGCAACAAGATCTCGGACCACAAGGACGAGGTTGCCTCACTCAAGTCGGAAGTGGCGGCGGTGAAGGCGCAGGCAGAAAAGCTGACCCCCTACACGAGCTTCGCCGCCATGCAGCAGGCGCGTGAGGAGACGGTTACAAGCCTTGCGCAGAGCCGCTTCAATTGGGAGCGAGCCTTGAACGAGCTCGCGATCGTGATTCCGGACGACGTCTGGCTCACGAATGTGACGGCAAAGGCCTCCGCGGATTCCGGCACCTCCACGTCGTCCAGTTCCGCGCCCGGCGTTGAGAGCATCGCCGGTCCATTGCTCGACATCCAGGGGTGCTCCAAGGGGCACGAGGGAGTCGCGAAGTTCCTTGCGGCCCTGCGCGACGTCGACGGGGTTACACGGGTGACCGTAGTGAGCTCCGACCGGCCGAAAGCCAGCGGCTCCGCCGGCACGGGCTCCTCGTCCTCGTCGTCCTCATCGACGTCATCGTCGTCCGGGACCGGCAACAGCTCGATCTCATGCTCAACTCGCGACTTCATCTCGACGTTCGAGGTCGTGGCCGCATTCGACAACGCAACGCCAACCAGTGCGGCGCCCGTGGCGCCGACTACTGGTGACTCCTCGGCGGTGCCGACATCCAGCGGTACGCCCTCGGGCAGCGCTGATTCACAGCCGAGTGGAGACGCGGCCAGCGCTGTGGTGTCCGGTACGGGGAGCGCGCCATGAGGCGGACCGAGCAGATTGTCCTCGCCACGATGATCCTCGTTGGTGTGATCGTCGGGTTCTGGCTCTTGGTCCTGAGCCCGCAGCGAGACGAGGCGTCGAAGCTGGATGATCAGGTATCGCAACTCCAGTCGTCGCTGAGCGAGGCCAGACAGCAGGTTGCGGCGGGCGAGCAGGCTCGCCAGGGGTTCGGCCTCGACTACCGCCGATTGGTGGTGCTGGGCAAGGCGGTCCCGGCGGACGACGAGCAGGCCAGTCTGTTGATCCAGCTTCAGAATCTCGCGACTCGGTCGGGCGTTCAATTCCAGGGCATAAATCTCTCCGAGTCTGCCTCCGCCTCGTCCGTCCCGCCGCCGCCCCCGGCTTCATCCGCCTCGAGCACGAGCTCAGCCGACACTTCTTCGACCACCTTGGCCACCGCAACCGAGGCCGCGGCCTCAACGCTGCCGATCGGCGCAGCCGTTGGCTCGGCTGGCCTGCCGGTCATGGATTACGACCTGACCTTCACCGGGCAGTTCTTCCAGATCGCCGACTTCATGCGCCGGGTCGACGGCCTGGTTCACTCGCATGGAACCACCACCGACGTGCACGGGCGGCTTCTAACGGTCAATGGGTTTGACCTGCAGCCGGCCGACGATTATGGGTCGCTCACGAATCCGGTTCTGAACGCGCACGTGAACGTGACGACCTACGTCACTCCTGCCGATCAAGGGCTGACCGCCGGGGCCACCCCCAGCGGCCCGTCCTCAACGACCCCGACGCTTACCTCGCCAGCAACCACCACCACGTCCACTCAGACGGCCGCCGGCACGACCCCATGAAGAACGTGAAGCCTCCACAGTTCCTCGGCAACCTCTTCCGCGACATGCGCGACCGGCACCTGCTGCTGCCCGCGCTCGCCCTGGTCATTGGCATGCTCGCGGTGCCGATTCTGTTGAAGAGCCACAACGACGCTCATAGCGCGGCCCCGGCCTCGGAGAATGGCGGCACGCAAGCCAACTCCGCGACCCCCGCGGTCGTCAGGGAGGAGATGGGCGTCACGGACTACAAGAAGCGCCTCAACCGCCTCAAGACGAAGAACCCGTTCCACCAGCAGTACACGGCGCCGCCGCCGGATGCTCAGGCGCAGGCCTCTGCCAGCGCGGCGCTGCCATCGACCTCGGGCTCATCGGCGCCGCCTCCGACCGGCGGCACGTCGGCGGCCCCGCCCGCGAGCACGGCGCCACCCAGCGTCTCGGCGAGCCCCCCGACGCCGTCTACCACCACTTCGTCGCAACCGACCAAGCCGACGTTCCACCTCTACACGTTCCGCGTCTCGGTGAAGGTCGGCGAGGCGAACGATCTCAAGGACCGGAACCAAGTGAGCAGCCTGGCGCTGTTGCCGAGCAAGCACAAGCCGATCCTGTCCTTCCTCGAGGCGAACGGCAAGCAGGCGCTGTTCCTGGTCTCCACCGATGTCAATTCGGTGAGTGGCGACGGGCGCTGCGTGCCGCGGCCCAAGGATTGCCAGTACATCATCATGAGGCCGGGCGACAAGGCGCACTTCGACTACGCGCCTGACGGCAAGCGCTACAACCTCGTACTCGTGAACATCCACGCCGTCGAAATCGGGCACAAGCCACCCACCGACGTCTTGAGCAAGTCGGCCTCCACCGGGCCGGTCGATCTGAAGCAAAAGCTCCCGCTCCTCGGCGACGGCTGAGCTGCCAGGCGCCTACCGGCAGATCGCCTGCCCGTCGGTAGGGTCCTGAGCGTGGCGACGCTTCGCTTCACGACCGCCGGTGAGTCGCACGGGCCCGGGCTCGTTGCGATCGTCGAGGGGCTGCCCGCGGGGCTCGAGCTCGACCGCGAGCGCATCGACTCCGACATGGCGCGGCGCCAGCTCGGGCATGGCCGGGGTGGGCGAATGAAGATCGAGAGCGACTCCGTCGAGATCCGCGCCGGCGTTCGGCATGGCAAGACCCTCGGCAGCCCGGTGGCGGTCCTGGTCGCGAACCGCGACTACGCGAACTGGGTGGACCGGATGAACCCCTGGCCGGTGGACGCGCAGGTGGAGGAGGTCCACACGCCGCGGCCGGGCCACGCGGATCTCGCCGGGCTCCTGAAGTTCGGCCACGACGACATCCGCAATGTGCTCGAGCGCGCGAGCGCGCGTGAGACGGCGGCGCGGGTCGCCGCCGGGGCGCTGGCCAAGGAGCTCCTGCGCGCGTTCGGCGTCCAGGTTTTCAGCCACGTCGTGCAGATCGGGTCGGTGGCCGCCCCCGAGCGCGACGACCTCACGCCGGAGGACTTCGCGGAGGTGGACGACTCGCCCGTCCGATGCCTCGACGCCGCCGCGGGCGAGGCGATGGTCGCGGAGATCGACCGCCTGCGGAAGGCGAATGAGAGCCTCGGCGGGGTCTTCGAGGTCCGGGCGTTCGGCCTCGTCCCGGGGATCGGCTCCCACACCAGCTGGGAGGACCGGCTGGACGGCCGGCTCGCGCAGGCATTCGTATCGGTCCAAGCGGTAAAGGGCGTCTCGGTGGGTGAGGCGTGGGAGGTCGCGGGCAGGCCCGGCTCAGAATCCCACGACGAGATCTTCTTCTCGGAGGAGAAGGGCTGGCATCGCGAGACGAACCGCGCGGGCGGAGTAGAGGGCGGAATGACTAACGGTGAGGCCCTCGTGGTCCGCGGCGCGCTCAAGCCGATCTCGACGCTGACGAAGCCTCTTCGCTCCGTCGACACGGAGACCAAGGAACCCGCGCAGGCCCTGCGCGAGCGGACTGACTCGACCGTCGTGCCGGCAGCGGGCGTGGTCGCCGAGGCGATGACCGCGCTGGTGCTCGCCAGCGGCTACCGGGAGAAGTTCGGCGGCGACCACATCGACGACGCGCTGGATGCCTTCGCCGCCTACAAGGAGCGGATCGGATGGCGTCGGTAGAGGAGGGCGGGCGAGCCCACGCTTGGAGCCGGCACCACGCGGACCGCGCGCCGGCGATCGTCTTCATCGGGTTCATGGGGGCCGGCAAGACGACCGCCGCCAACGCCGCGCGCGCCGCAGGGCTCAGCGTCACCGAGGCCGACGAGCTGCTCGAGATCGAGCTCGGTATGCCAATCATCAAGTTCTTCGGACGCCGCGGGGAGGAGGAGTTCCGGGCGCTCGAGGCGGCGGAGGTCGGAAAGCTCCTGGAGGATGCCGACGGCGGCGTGGTCGACCTCGGCGGTGGCGCCGTCTACTCGGAGCGGATTCGCCGCGCGCTGGAGCGGCACGTCGTCGTGTGGCTTCAGGTCTCGGCGGAGGAGGCATGGCGTCGCGTCCAGGGAAGCGAACGTCCCCTGGCGCAGGATCGCGCGCGCTTCGAGGAGCTCCATGCCGAGCGCGGGCCCATCTACGCGCACCTCGCCGATGCCATCCTGCCGGCGGCCGACGAGGAGCTCGTGAAACGGGTTCTGCCCTCGCTGCTCGCGCTCGGCGAGCTGCCCCACGGAACGAGGATGGCGTGGGGGATGAGCGCGTCCGGCGAGTATCCGGCCTTCGTGGGGCCGGGTCTACTCGAAGCCGATTGGTGGCCCCTCGAGAGCCGGCGCTTCGGCGTGTCGGACACGGTCGTCGCGAAGCTCTATGGCGATGCCGTGCAGCCCCTCGCCGGCATGGTCACGGTCGACCCGGGCGAGCGAGCCAAGACCCTCGCCGAGGCCGACCAGGCGGGGATGACCCGCGACGACCACCTGGTTGCCCTGGGAGGCGGCGTGGTCGGAGACCTCGGCGGCTTCTGCGCCGCGACCTACCAGCGCGGGGTCGAGGTGGTCCAGGTTCCGACGACCCTGGTCGCCCAGGTCGACTCCGCCTACGGCGGCAAGACCGGCGTGGACCTGCCGGAGGCGAAGAACTACGTCGGCGTCTACCACCTGCCGAGCGCCGTGATTGCTGACACGTCGACTCTCGCCACCCTCCCGCCCGAGGAGCTGGCGGCCGGGTTTGCGGAGGTAGTGAAGACGGCCCTGATCGCCGGCGGCGATCTGTGGGAGCGGGTGGGCGGGCTCCAGAAGCTGGATCCCGAGAACCTCGCGGATGTCGCATTCGACTGCGCGCGGACGAAGCTCGAGGTCGTCGCCGCCGATGAGCGCGACACCGGGCGGCGCGCAGTGCTCAATCTCGGCCACACGGTCGGCCACGCCATCGAGGCCGCGACCGGGTATGAGCGCTACCGCCACGGCGAGGCGATCGCGCTCGGCCTCCTCGCGGCGCTTCGCCTGTCCGACGCGGGCGAGCTTCGTGACGAGGTGGCGGCGCTGCTCACGTCACACGGCCTGCCGACGAAGCTCGATGCCGGTGTGGACATCGACGCCGTCATCGAGGCGGTCGAGCGCGACAAGAAGCGGACGGCGGAGGGCGTGAGATTCGTACTGCTGGCGCGCCCCGGCGATCCCCGGCGCGGTCAGGCGGTCAATCCGGGGGCGCTTCGTGCCGCCGTCGAGGAACTGCGATGAGGAATCGCGTCGAGGTCCTGCACGGGGTGAACTTCGACGTCCTCGGTCGCCGGGATCCCGAGCTGTACGGCGGCATGTCGCTGCCGG
>VAYL01000040.1:33839-34165 GCA_005884305.1 Actinomycetota bacterium | reverse complement strand
ACTCTGTCAGTCGCGGCTATCGCGCCGCCCAGCGCTACTCCCCCCGCGGGGGGAGGAGAAGGAGAAGCGCAAGGCTGGAAAGCCGGGGCGTCATCGGGCAGGGACTTTAGCGCACGCAAGGAAACCCGCCTGGAAGGAGGGAATCGCACGCCTCCTCAGCCCGAGCCCGCGGCGGACTGACCGGAAGCGGTCTCTCGCTTGCGCCCCCGTCCAGGCAGCCGGTGGCCGTTCGCGAACCGCTCCGCTGCGCGCTGGCGCTTCTGCTCGCCGTAGAAGAGGCGCGCCCACAGCGAATGGGGACGGCCCAGCCGGAATGCCGCGACGAT
>VAYL01000040.1:28019-33807 GCA_005884305.1 Actinomycetota bacterium | reverse complement strand
CCAACCAACCCAAAGGCACCCACCAGCGCGAAGACCACCGCCTCGACCGCGTCCGCCACGTCAACCCACGCGGTGAATCCAACGAGGATCATCCCGGTGATGGTCGCGGCGATGATCACCGCGTCGATCGACTTGCGGCCCTGCTCCGACCAGTAGACGTCCTTGAGGTCGAGCCAGAGGGCAAACTCGTCGAGCGCAAGGCCCATCCCGAGTCCAAAGAAGACCGCGATGATCTCGTGCCAGGGCGACGGCGGGGCGACCGTCACCCCGACATAGCCCGTGATCATGATCGTCACGATCCCCCACACGAGGTGGTGAATGTGCGTCCCCCCCACCTCAACGTTCCCCGGCCACCACTTCACCTGGGCCCGGATCATGTGCGCGCTGGTGCGGATGAACCCGAACATGACGAGAAAAGCCACGAAGAACAGGAACTCGGGCTGGCGCCCGGTGTCCACGATCGCGCGGTCATAGAGGCTCGAGATGCTGGCGAGGAGCATCGCGGCGCAGCGTAGCTACACCAGCAACGACACCAGCCAGTTTCGGGGCTAAAGCCCCTCACTGGAATACGTTTAAGGAACGAGCACGACCTTGCCGGTGTTGCGGCGCTCCTCGATGAACCGGTGGGCGTCCGGGGCGCGGTCGAAGGGGAACGCCTCGGCGACCACGGGGCGCAGCTCGCCCTTCCCGAACGCCTCCAGAAGCGGCTGGGTGACCCGGTCGAGGTTGCCCTCCCGGTCCCACCACGACAGCATGTTGAGCCCGAACACGCCCTTGTTCTCGTTCATGACGCCGAGGCTCTTCCACCACGGCATCGTCGCCAGGGGCATCCGCGCGACGCTCCGAAGCGCACCCATCACATCCCGTTTGCCGCTGCCGGTCTGAAGCTCGGAGGCTCCGTACATGATCAGGCGTCCGCCGTCGCGCAGCAGCCGGTAGTCCTTGCGAAAGGAGGTCGGGCCGAGCGCGTCCAAGATCACGTCGACTCCCTGGCTGCCGGTGATCCGCAGGACCTCCTCCTCGAAATCCGCCGTGCGGTAGTCGATCGGGTGATCGACGCCCTGCGCGCGAATCGCGTCGTGCTTCGATGCTGACGCGGTCCCGAAGATCTCGGCCCCGATCCCCTTTGCGATCTGCGTCGCCGAGATGCCCACGCCACCGGCGGCGGCGTGGATCAGTACCCGCTCCGAAGCCTTGAGTCCGCCCATGATCACGAGGGCGGCGTAGGCGGTCCCGTAATTCACCGGAAACGCCGCACCCTCCTCATACGACACCTTCTTCGGCAGCGGCATGACCTGGTCCGCGGGGACGGTCACGAGCTCCGCCTGGCCGTTGAAGCGCGTCGCGGCGATTACGCGGTCGCCCTCGCCAAGCCCCTCGACCCCTTCGCCCACCGACTCGACGTCGCCGGCGACCTCATATCCGAGCACGCACGGCACCTTCGGCGCGTCGGGATACATACCGATCCGGGCCATCGTGTCCGCGAAGTTGATCCCGGCGGCACGCACGGCGATACGGATCTCCCCGGCGCCCACCGTCGGATCCGGTCGCTCCTGCACCCGGAGCACTTCAGGCGGGCCGACTTTGGTGAGCACGACGGCGCGCATGGCCCCACCCTACCCGGGCAGCGCCGGGCTAGAAGTCCACCGCACGGCCCGCGTGAAAACCGTCGAGCTTGAGGATCTCCTCGAGGAGCTCGTCCGGCACGGGAGCGTCGGTCGTCAGCGCCAGCACCGCCTCGCCGCCCGACGACTCCGCTCCGACGGCCGCCGAACCGATGTTCACTCCGTGGGTGCCGAAGATCGTCCCGACCCGGCCGATCATGCCCGGCTGATCCTTGTAGCGGAACACCACGAGATGATCGGCGAGTGGCATGTAGAAGCTCTCGCCCCAAACTTGCACCAGATGCGGAAGGCTCCGCGGACCCACGGCGGTTCCAGAAACCTCGACCGAAGCGTCCCCCGCCTCGAGCCGCACCGTGACCAGCTCGGTGAACTCCTCGGAAACCGTGTCCTTCAGCTCGGTCAGATCGAGCCCTCGCTCCTCGGCAAGCGCGGGGGCATTCACGAGGTTCACGTGCTCCTCGGTGTGGCCGGAGAGGATCCCCACCAGCACCGCGAGGCCGAGAAGTCGCGTGTCGTGCTCCGCGATTCGGCCGCGGAACTCGGCCGTGATCCGATCGACCGACGCGTCGCCCAGTCCCTGCGCCAAGCGCCCCAGGCGCTCGCAGAGCGGGACGAAGGGGGCCAGGGCCTCCATCTCCTCGGGCCGCACCGCGGCGATGTTCACCGCGTTGGTCACAACCCCGCCGGAGAGCGCGCGCCGCACCTGGTCGGCGGTGATCGTCCCCGCGCGGTCCTGCGCCTCGGCCGTCGAGGCCCCGAGGTGCGGGGTCACCACGACGTTGTCGCGCCCGAACAACGGATGGTCAGTGAAGGGCTCCGACGGGAAGACGTCGAGCGCGGCGCCGGCCACCTTGCCGGAGTCCAGAGCCGCCTCGACCGCCTCCAGGTCGACCAGCTCGCCCCGCGCGCAGTTGACGATGCGCACGCCGTCCTTCATGCGCGAGATCGCCTCGTCGTCGATCCAGTTCACCGTGTCAGGGGTCTTCGGCAGGTGGATCGTCACGATGTCGGCCTCCGCGTAGAGCTCATCCGTGGTCTCTGCGTGCTCGACTCCGAGCTCGCGAAATCGCTCCGCGGCGACGAACTTGTCGAATGCGATCACGTTCATCTCGAACGACTGGGCGCGCTTCGCCACCAACTGGCCGATGCGCCCGAACCCGATCACGCCGAGCGTCTTGCCGTAGAGCTCGTTGCCGGCGAACTGCGACCGCGCCCACTCCCCCTTCGCGAGGGAGGCGTTGGCCCGCGGGATGTTGCGGCAGAGCGCGAGCGCGAGCGCGAGCGTGTGCTCCGCGGCGGCGACCGAGTTCGACTCCGGCGCGTTCACGACCACGATGCCACGTTTGGTCGCGGCGTCCACGTCGACGTTGTCGACACCCGTCCCGGCGCGGCCGATCACCTTCAGGCGCCCGCCCCGCTCGATCAGATCCGCCGTGACCTTGGTCGCCGAGCGGACGACGATCGCGTCGAAGTCGGCGATCCGCTCGCGCAGCTCCTCCTCGGACATGTCGAGGCCGAGCTCGACCTCGAAGTCCTCACGCAGGAGTGAGACGCCCGATTCGGCGATCTTCTCCTTGACCAGGACGCTCGGCTTGCCGTCGGTCTGCGCCACTACCCGACCGGCTCGGGCGCGAGCCCTGCCTCGGCGAAGACCCGTTGCGCGCCGGCGGCTCCAGCACCCGGCTCGACCTCGTGCCCGAGGTCGCGAAGCGCCATCTCCAGCGCCGTGAGCGCCACGACGATGTCGAAGGCGCCGTAGTACCCACAGTGAGCGATGCGCGCGATCTTGCCCTTCAGGTGACCCTGGCCGCCCGCGATGGTGACACCGTACGTGTCGCGCATGAGCTTCGGCACCTTCCCGCCCTCGATGTCGTCGGGCAGGCGCGCAACGGTGACGACGTTCGCACCTTCGTCATCGGGCCCGAACCGCTCCAAGCCGAGCGAGTCGATGCCGGCGCGGGCGGCGCGAGCGAGGAGTGCGTGGCGGGCGTAGACGTTCTCGAGGCCCTCCTCGAAGATCAGATTGAGCGCCACATCCAGTGCCCGGAACAGCGTCACTGCGGGCGTGAATGCGGAGTTCGGGGGCTCCTCCTTCTGGCCGGCCGCGGTACGCGCCCAGTCGAGGTAGTAACGGCCTCGCGGGTTCCCCGCCGCGCGCGCCATCGCGCGGTCAGACACCGACGCGAACGCCAGGCCCGGCGGGCACATGAGCGACTTCTGGGAGCCGGCGACCACCACGTCCACACCCCACTCGTCCTGGGGCAACTCGACCGCGCCGAGGCCGGAGACCGCGTCGACGCACAGCACCGAGTCGTGCGCCAGCGCGACCTCGTTCAGCGCCCGGACGTCGTTGATGACGCCCGTTGACGTCTCCGACTGGGTGACGTAGACCGCGCGGGCGGGGCGCTCGAGCTGAGCCAGGGCCCGGTCCAGCCCCTCGGGGTCGAGCTTCGTGCCCCACTCGAACTCAAGGTGGGTCGTGTCGGCCCCGTAGGCTTCGCAGAGCTCCGCCCACCGCTCTCCGAACTTGCCTGCCGAAGCGACGACCGCCGGCTCCCCGGGAGCAACCAGGTTCGCGACCGCGGACTCCATCGCCCCGGTACCGGTGGCCGCGAATCTCGTTTTGCGTCGCGAAGATCCGCGGGAGCCGCTCCAGCACGCGGGCGTAGATCTCCACGAAGGCGGGCGCCCGGTGGTAGAGGATCGGCTCTGCCATGACCTGCGAGACCTTCGGCGGCAGCGGCGTCGGACCCGCGGTCAGGATGTACTGCTTCGTGAAGATGTCCGGCGTGTCGCTCATGGAGGAAGAGCTGAGGATAGGCAGCGGCGCGGAAGCATAGCTCCGGCGGGTCGCCGGACCATTGGCAGCGTGCGATCGCCGGCGGTCCTGCGGGACCGGCTCTGCACGACACGCGTTACGGTGCCGCGCGGATGAAGTCCCACACGGTCTACAAGACGTTCGAGACTCCCGAGCGCCGCGAGTTCGTCCGCATCACAGAGGACGTGCAGGCGGCGGTAGACGAGGCTGGGATCGCAGAGGGGATGGTCCTCGTGTCGGCGATGCACATCACCGCCGGCGTGTGGGTCAACGACGACGAGCCCGGGCTGCACGCCGACACGCTCGAGTGGCTGGACAAGGTCGCGCCGCCGAGCTGGAAGGAGCCGGCGAACGAGACGGCGAGCGAGCTCTCACCGGATCCCGGCGACTACCGCCACCACCGCGGCGGCGAGGACAACGGCGACGCCCACCTCAAGAACCTCCTGGTCCATCACCAGGTGGTCCTGCCGATCACCGACGGCCGGCTGGACCTCGGTCCCTGGCAGGCGGTCTTCTACACCGAGTTCGACGGGCGCCGCCGCAAGCGGCTGGTGATCAAGGTTCTGGGAGAGTGACCGAGTAGCCGGGCGCAAACGAGCGGCGGGCCCGAACGGGCCCGCCGCGGCACGGCCTTGGTTGGGGTCAGGCGCTCAGTCCCAGACGAACGGCGGATAGCGCGTGACCATCCAGTTCTCGTACGCGGATGCCCTCGCCAGCCAGCGGAGGCTGACCTTCACGATGTTGAACATCCCGTCCGGGTACTGCTTCGTGAACAGGATTGTGAAGAACGCGAGGAACACCATGATCCGCCCGAGGTAGTAGACGATGTAGGCGACGATCGCGAATGGGATCACCAGGAGCCAGTGGACCAGCGGGCGCCACCGGTTCACGTGCTCCGGATAGTCGATGTCGAAGTGCACCGGATACGCCGGGTCATCGTCCAGCGTGAACGGCGGGTACGGGTCGACCATCAGGTCCGTGTACGCGATCACTCGAAACGCCCACCGGTGGACCCCGACCACATAGTTGAACATGCCCTCCGGCCACCGACCCGTGAACAGCACCGCGAAGAACGAGATGATGATCACGACGAGCGCCCCGATCCCCAGCACGAGCAGCGCGATGTAGTGCGGAATCGCGAGGAGCCACTTGATCAGTGGCATGAACCGGCTGTACTCCTCCTGGCGCTCCACGTCCAGGTGCACCGGGTAATCCTCGGCGGGGCTCACGGCGGTCGGCGGGGCGGCCGGAGGCGGCGCGGCCGGCGGTTGGGCTCCTGCGGGCGGCCCGGTTGGCGCCTCGGGCGCTGCAGGCGTCTCAGGCGTTTCAGTCATGTCCCCTCCTC
>VAYL01000040.1:24112-27997 GCA_005884305.1 Actinomycetota bacterium | reverse complement strand
CCAGACTCCGACGCCCACGGGTTGCTGAGAACGCGCGCATCCTCTCACGTCCACCGGCGGGGAAACGTGAAATGGACGTATACGCTCCGGAAATTGCGCTGACGAAGAACGTCTGGTACCGGTCAACGCCCGGCAGCCGCATCGAGGACCGCGGCACCGTGACGGTCGACGGTGGGACCCTGAGCTTCGTCGGCAAGAAGGGAAGTGTCTCCGGGAGGGTTGTGGCTGCCGGCAGTTGGGCGTCCGGCTTCAGCAGCTGGATCAAGGCCAGCTACGAGTCCGAGGGCGCAACCCGGGAGGCTTACTTCCGGGTGAAGGACCTGCTCGGGTGGGCCGGCTTGCTCAGCGGCAACAAGGAGCTGCGGGAGGCACTGGAGGCCGCCGCCCGATAGTCCTCGGGAGGCACCCGCCCCTCCGGATAGGGTTGCCTCACCTATTCACCTCCTAAGGAAGGGAAGGTCACATGGCGGACAAGATCGCCGTCGGGGCAGGGCCCGGGGCCACCGCGAAGACGCGGCACCCGGTCGCAGTTCCCGCACTCACGATCATCACGCTCGGGATCTACGGGATCTACTGGTGGTACCAGATCAACCGCGAGATGGTCGATCTCGGCCGCGCGAGAGGGGTCGACGGCCTCGGCGACAGTCCGACGAAGTCGCTCCTGGCCGTGTTCCCGGGGTTCCTCATCATCGTGCCCCCGTACATTTCGCTCTACAACACGGTCAAGCGCATTCAGCGCGCCCAGGAGGTGACGAGCAACCAGGTCACACTGAACGGCATGATCGTGATGTGGCTGATCATCGCCGGGTTCATCGTGGGAGTGGCCGGCCTGATCGTGCCGGGCTACATCCAGGCCGAGCTGAACAAGGCATGGGAGGCCGTCAGGGCCGGAGGGGCGCCCGAGCTGCAGGCGACTCCGCCGCCACCGGCACCCGCCGCGCCCGAGGCCGCCGCGGCACCCGCGACGACTCCGCCGCCGGCGGGCTAGTCAAGCCCTGACGAGGGGACGGCGCCCGGCCGCGAGCTAGGCGCCGTCCCCCTCGATCCAGGGCATCATCTTGCGCAGGTCGGCCCCGACCCGCTCGACCTGGCGCCCCTCGGCCTCCTCGCGCATCCGCTGGAAGCTCTCGGCGCCGGCGCGGTTCTCGGCAATCCACTCGCGCGCGAACTCCCCCGACTGGATGTCCGCCAGGATCTGACGCATCGCCGCCCGCGTCTCGTCGCCAATCACGCGCTTACCGCGCGTCATGTCGCCGTACTCGGCCGTGTTGGAGATCGAGTGGCGCATGCCCTGGATCCCGCCCTCGTACATCAGGTCGACGATCAGCTTGAGCTCGTGGAGGCACTCGAAGTAAGCGAGGCGCGGGTCGTAGCCCGCCTCGACGAGGGTCTCGAAGCCCGCCCGGACGAGCTCGGTGACGCCGCCGCATAGCACCGACTGCTCGCCGAATAGGTCCGTCTCGCACTCGTCCTTGAAGGTCGTGGCGATCACCCCCGCGCGGGTGCCGCCGATCCCCTTCGCGTAGGCGAGCACCATGTCGCGGGCGTTGCCGCTCGCGTCCTGCTCAACCGCCATCAGGCACGGAACGCCACGGCCCTCCGTGAACTGCCGGCGAACGAGATGGCCGGGACCCTTCGGCGCGACCATGCCGACGTCCACCTCGGCCGGCGGCTCGATCTGGCCGAAGAGGATCGAGAAGCCGTGGGCAAACATCAGGAGATTCTCCGGCGCGATGCCGTCGCGGATCTCCGATTCCCAGACCTCCGCCTGCTTCTCGTCGGGAAGCAGGATCATCACGACGTCGCCGCGGCTGGCCGCCTCCGCGACGTCGAGCACCTCGAGCCCCTCCCCCTCCGCCTCAGCGCGGCTGGAGGAGTCGGGCCGCAGCCCGACCACGACCTCGCAGCCCGAGTCCTTGAGGTTCAGCGCATGCGCGTGGCCCTGCGATCCGTAGCCCAGGATCGCGATGGTCTTGCCGTCCAGGTGGGTGAGGTCGGAGTCGTTGTCGTAGAAGATGTCTTTGTCAGCCATGGCGCGGGGACTCTACGCGTCGGGCCGCTTCATGTACCACTCGGCGTACTCGCGGCACCGGCCGTCGGCGTCGAACCTCATCACCATGCAGTTCTCGTAGATCCTGTCGATCGGCCCCCCGGGTCGCTCGAAGTACGTGCTCGTCCCAGTGGCCACGGCGACGTCGCCGTCGACGGCAACAGGCGCATACGACGCGTCATAGGTGCCCTCATCGTCGCGGGCCGAGGCGCCCTCGTGATCGCCCTCGCCGAGCCAGGACTCGACTACCGCATCGCGCCCGCTGACGGGCTCGTCATACGGGTGGTACAGGTACTCGATGTCCTCGGTGAACAGCGCGGCGATTCTCTCGGGGTCATACGTCTTCCAGGCCTCGACGTAGTCGTCGAGCCAGCGGGCGACATCTGCTTTCTCCATCGATCCTCCTATCAGCGAAGGGCGCGGCGAAGGAGTTTGCCCGAAGGCGTGCGCGGAAGCTCGCTCGCGAACCGGATCCGCTTCGGGACCTTGTAGCGCGCGAGCGACTCGGCGCAGTGCTCCCGCAACTCCGCCGGTTCGGCGTCGGCGCCGTCGCGAAGCACGACCACCGCCTCCACCGCCTCCTGCCACTCGGGATCCTCGCGGCCGACTGCCGCCGCGTCCGCCACGGCAGGATGGCGGAGCAGGACCGCCTCGATCTCGGCCGGCAGGACGTTCTCGCCACCGGTGACGATCACGTCGCCGAGGCGGTCCTCCACATACAGAAATCCCTCGTCGTCGATCCGGCCGAGGTCGCCGGTATGGAGCCAGCCGTCCTCGTCGGCGCACCCGGGCGCTACAACCGGCCCCTGCACGCAGATCTCGCCATCGAAGATGCGCAGATGGGTCGTCAGGAGGGGGCGGCCGGCCGATCCCAGCTTGCGACGAGCGTCCCGCGGCGCCAGCGTGGTCACCTGCGAGGCCGTCTCGGTGAGGCCGTACGTTTGAACGACGGAGGCGCCCCGCCCCATCGCCTCCTCGAGCACGTCGATCGGCACCGGGCCGCCGCCGACGAGGATCGCGCGCGGGCCCGATAGGTCCACCCCGGCCTCCAGCAGGCGCACGAGCTGCGTGGTGACGACCGAGGCGAGCGTGACGCGGTCGCGCTCGAGCGACTCGCCAACGCGCTCCGTATCGAAGCCGTCGTGCACGACTGCGCCCGTGCCGTAGATCACCGACCGCATGACGATCTCGAGGCCGGCGACGTGGTACAGCGGCACGCAGCACAGCCAGCGGTCCGCCGGGTCGACGCCGAGGTTGAACGCGGATCCCACCGCGCTCCAAAGGTGGTTGCCGTAGGTGAGGCCCACGGAGCGCGGCCGGCCGGACGTGCCGCTCGTCAGGATCCCGCAGTGCAGCGCGTCGAGGTCGTGCTCACCCAGCAGCGGCAGATCGGCCTCGCTCATCGTCGAATGCTCGGCCTCCGTCAGCACCAGCGCCGGTGCGATCCGCTCGAGCTCGGCCTCCAGCTCCGGTGGGGCCAGACCGGGATTGAGCGGATGGAGGATCGCCCCGAGCTTCATCAGGGCGTGGACCTCGACGACATATTCCAGACCGGCGGGCCTGGTGATCGCGACATCCGCGCCGCGCCGAACGCCCCGCGCAGCGAGCCTGCGCGCGGCGCGCGTCGCCTCGGCCTCGAGCTCCTCGTAGGTCAGCTCGACGCCGTCCGCGATGACCGCGATGCGGTCGGGGCAGGTCTCGGCCCGCTGGGCGAGCCAGTCGTCGAGGTTCATCTTGGGGCGACCTCGTCGGGCATCGGCAGGGATAATTCCGAACATGCCCACTCGCCACAAGCAAGCCCCGCCCGAAGACGAGCTCTACGCGCCGATCGAGTG
>VAYL01000040.1:13691-23941 GCA_005884305.1 Actinomycetota bacterium | reverse complement strand
TCACCGGGGCCGGGACGGAGGCGTTCTGCTCGGGCGGCGACCAGCGGATTCGCGGTGACGACGGCTACATCGGCGACGACCAGGTCGCCCAGCACGGCGTCGGCCGACTCGATGTCGGCGACCTGCACGTTCAAATCCGGCGCCTGCCGAAGCCGGTCGTCGCGATGGTCGCCGGCTATGCCGTGGGCGGCGGTCACATCCTCCACCTGGTCTGCGACCTCACGATCGCTGCCGACAACGCGCGCTTCGGCCAGACGGGGCCACGGGTCGGCAGCTTCGACGGCGGATTCGGCGCGAACCTGCTCGCGCGCAACATCGGCGTCAAGCGGGCGAAGGAGGTGTGGTTCCTCCTTCGCCTCTATTCGCCGGAGGAGGCGCTCGAGATGGGGCTCGTGAATACCGTCGTCCCGGTCGACGACCTCGAGCGCGAGACAGTTGCCTGGTGCCGCGAGATGAATCTCGCCCTGCGTCTGCTGAAGGCGAGCTTCAACGCCGCCGAGGACGGGCTCACCGGCCTGCAGCAGCTCTCGCACGACGCGACGCTGCTCTTCTACATGACCGACGAGGGGCAGGAGGGGCGAAACGCATACGTGGAGGGCCGCTCGCCCGACTTCGGCAAGTTCCCGAGACGTCCCTGATCCTCGATGCGCCTCTGGCTCATGGCGGCGCGGCCGCGGACGCTGCCCGCCGCGATCGCACCGGTGCTCGTCGGGACGGCGACTGCCGTGCAGCACGTCGATGACATCCGGCTCGGCGCGTTCTTCGCCGCGCTCGTCGGCAGCATCTTCATCCAGATCGGGACGAATTTGGCCAACGACTACTCGGACGCAAAGCGCGGCGCCGACACCGCTGACCGGCTCGGGCCGGTCCGGGTCACGTCCTCCGGGCTCGTGGCGCCGAAGCGGGTCCTGGTCGCGACCTGGATCGCATTCGGGGTCGCCGTGGCGGCCGGGATCTACCTCACCATCCTCGCGGGGATCGTGATCCTGATCGTCGGCGCCGCCTCGATCCTGGCGGGCGTCCTGTACACCGGAGGCCCGCGGCCGTACGGCTATGCGGGGCTCGGTGAGCTCTTCGTGTTCCTCTTCTTCGGTCTGGTGGCCGTCAACGGCTCCTACTACGTCCAGCTGGAGCATCTGGATTGGGTGCCGTTCGGCCTCTCGCTGTCGGTTGGATTCCTGGCAACGGCGATCCTCGTCGTCAACAACGTGCGCGACGTCGACACCGATCGCCGGGCCGGGAAGATGACGCTGGCAGTCCGGCTCGGACGGCAGCGGACGCGCAACCTCTATGCGAGCTTGGTGGCCGCCGCATTCGTCGCCATACCGATCGTTCTGCTTGCCGCCGACGGCCCCGCTTGGTGCCTGCTCGTCCTGCTGGCCACGCCGCTGGTGCAGCGCCCGCTCACGGCGGTCATGACCCGCACCGACGGCCCCGCCCTGAACGGCGCCCTGGCCGGCACCGGCGCCCTGCTGGCCGTCTTCAGCCTGCTCTTGACCACGGGCCTGCTCATCGGCGCTTAGGCATGCGGATCACCGCCGTCGAGGCCGTCCCCTACGCGCTCCCGTTCCGCGAGCCGTATGTCACAGCGCGTGGGCGTCTCGAGCGGCGCGAGATGGTCCTCGTCCGGATGAGGAGCGACGAGGGCCTGGAGGGCCTGGGTGAGGCGGTAGCCATGACGTTACGCGGCGGAGCCGACGCCACGGCGCTCGCGCGCGAGATCGAAGAGCAGGCCTCCCCCGCCCTGACCGGCATCGATCCGCACATGGATCCACCGGCCACCGAATGGAGTGCCGCCGGCCTGTCCCCGGCGGTGCGAGCCGCGGTGGAGGTTGCCCGCCTGGACCTCGTGGCGAAGCTCTCGGGGATGCCCCTGTGGCAGCTCCTCGGGGCGGAGTCGGCGACGCCCGTTCAGTGCAACGCGACCCTCGTCGCGGGTCCCGCCGCGGCCGTAGCGGCTGATGCCGAGCGCTGGGCCGCCCGGGGCTTTACGACGTTCAAGCTCAAGGTCGGAGTGCCGGGCGACGTCGGCCAGGTGAAGGCCGTGCGTGAAGCGCTCGGGCCCCAGGCGCGCCTTCGGGTCGATGCCAACGGCGTCTGGGGGCCCGAGGAAGCCGTCCTGCGCCTGACCGCCATGGAGCGGCACGGCATCGAGCTCGCCGAACAGCCAGCGGCCGATCTCGAGGATCTCGCCGCGGTGCGCAACCAGACCGCGATCCCGATCGCGGCGGACGAAAGCGTGAGCGCGGTCGAGGATGCACGCCGGGCGCTCGAGCTCGGCGCCTGTCAGCTCGCGACGGTCAAGCTCGCCAAGGTCGGCGGGATCGGGCCCGCTCGCGCGATCGCCGACGAGCTGCCCGTCTATCTGTCCAGCGCGCTCGACGGTCCGGTCGGGATCGCCGCCGCGGCGCACGCGGCGCAGGCGCTGCCTCGCGAACCGCCGTGGGACGGGTTGGCCCACGGGCTCGCGACGGAGCTCCTGTTCGCGGACACCATCGCATCGGTCCAGTGCGACCTCCGCGACAGCCTGCTTCACCCGCCCGACGGTCCGGGGCTCGGCGTGGAACTCGACGACGCGGCGCTGGAGCGGAACCGGATCTAGCGCACACACGTGAACGCCGCCGAGGCGCAGCCTGTAAGGCGGGCATGGCGGTGCACAGCGAGATTCGCAACTCTTCCGGAACGGACGCGGATGAGACAGGTGAGATCGTCGAGCTCCGCGACGGCACGAGGGCCCTGATCAGGCCGATCAGGCCCTCTGACCGCATGCGACTCAACGAGGGCTTCGAGAGTGCGAGCACGTGGTCGATCTTCATGCGCTTTCTCAGCCCGCAGCCTCACCTGTCGGAGCGCCAGCTCGACTATCTGACGGCCGTCGACCACATCCGGCACGAGGCGGTGATCGCGGTCGACCCCTCGACGGGCCAGAGCTTCGGCACCGCCCGCTACGTGCGCAGCGACGAGCAGCCGGACACGGCGGAGTTCGCGGTCGGAGTCGGCGATCGATGGATGCGGCTCGGCCTCGGAACGGCGCTCTGGACCGCACTCGCGGAGCGCGCCCGCCAGGTCGGAATCGTCCGGCTAACCGGCCTGATCCATCCCGACAACGTCGCGATCCAGCGCCTGATCGCCAAGGTCGCCGGACAGCACGAGACAGGAGGGCTCGCGTACGGTGCTCGCCGCTCCGCGCCGGGTACCGTTCGCCGCGGTGGATCCCACCAACCGCAACACGGCTCTCGCCTCCACCCTGGTCGAGGAGCTCGCGCGCTGCGGGGTCCGGCACGCGGCGCTCGCGCCCGGCTCCCGATCCACGCCGCTTGCCCTCGCGCTGTGGCGACAGCCGGCGATCGATGTCGCTGTGATCGTCGACGAGCGCTCCGCCGGGTTCTTCGCGCTGGGGGCCGCGTACGCGACTGGGCAGCCCACCGTGGTGCTCTGCACGTCCGGCACGGCGGCGGCCAACCTGCATCCGGCGGTCTGCGAGGCCGACGAGTCGGGCGTGCCGCTCATCGTCCTCACCGCGGATCGACCCCCGGAACTCCGCGGAATCGGTGCCGGGCAGACGATCGATCAGCTGAAGCTCTACGGATCCGCGGTCCGCTGGTTCTGCGAGGTCGGGACCCACGACGCCGACGACGCCGGGCTCCTCCACTACCGCTCAGTCGCCTGTCGGGCCTACGCCGCGGCGCGGGGGGACCCCCGCCCAGGCCCAGTGCACCTGAATCTGGCGTGGCGGGATCCGCTCGGGCCCGAGCCCCATCCCGAGGATGTAACGGCGACGTCCGAGCTCGCCCTCCACGGTCGCGCCGAGCGCCCGCTGACCGCCGTTCCGCAGGCGGGCGCTGCCCCTCCGAGCGATGCGCTGATCGAGGTCATGGTCGACCACGTCGCCGAATGGAGACGGGGCCTGATCGTCTGCGGCCGCCAGCCGGACCCCGCGCTCGCCGCCCCCGTCGCCGAGCTCGCGCGCGCGGGCGGATATCCGATCATCGCCGAGCCCACCTCTCAGTTGCGCCTGGGGCCGCACGATCGGAGCCGCGTCGTCTCGACGTACGACCTCATCGCGCGTGCCCGCCCCGAGACGCTTGCGCCCGAGTTCGTGCTGCGCTTCGGCGAGCTGCCCACGTCGAAGGCGCTGCGCGCCTGGATCGGATCGCTGCATGACTGCCGGCAGCTCGTGGTCGACGGTGAGTGCGGATGGAACGAGCCAACCAACACGGCCGCAACGGTCATGCGGGTGGATCCCGTCGCTTTCGCGGCGCGCTTGTCCTCCGCGGTGGCCGCGGGCGGGGACGACTCCTTCTCGGCGAGTTGGACGGCGGCGGATGCCGCGGCCGCCGACGCGATCGCCAACGAGCTTGGCCGCGTGAACGGTGCGAGCGAGCCGGGGGTCCACGCGGCGCTCGGCCAGATGTACGAGGACGGCGACCTCGTCTACACCGCCTCGAGCATGCCCATCCGAGACCAGGAGGCCTTCGTTCGCCCTGGGCCCGCCTCGGTCCGCTTCCTCGCCAACCGTGGCGCGAACGGAATCGACGGGCTCATCTCGTCCGGGATCGGCGCCGCGGCCGCGAGCGGGCGGCCCACCTGGATCGTCACCGGCGATCTCGGGCTGTACCACGACATGAACGGCCTTGCCGCCATCCGCGAGGCGAGCGCACCGGTCCGGATCGTGGTCCTGAATAACGACGGCGGAGGCATCTTCGAGTTCCTCCCGCAGGCGGACCAGGTCGACCGCGACGAGTTCGAGGGCATCCTGGGCACGCCGCTCGGGCTCGAGCCGGCGAGGATCGCCGAGCTGTATGGCCTCCCCCATGTCAGAGTCACGGATCTCGCCGAGCTCGAGTCCGCGGCCGAGACGGGGGCGGGGATCATCGAGATCCCGGTCGATCGCAGCCAGAACGTCGAGGTGCACCGCCGGATCGCCGAGCGCGCAGCCGAGGCGCTGTCGGCGATCAGCCGGTGACGAGCGGCAGGAGCGCGCCCAGCTTCAGCTCGGTCTCGGCAAGCTCGGCGTCGGGTAGCGAATCCGCCACGATGCCGGCTCCCGCGAACAGATGGGCATCACGATCACGCAACAGCGCGCTGCGGAGGGCCACGCAGAACTCGCCGTCCTCGGCCGCGTCCATCCAGCCGACCGGCCCCGCGTACCAGCCGCGGTCGAGCTCCTCGAGCTCGGCGATCGCCTGAAGGGCCACCTCCCGCGGCTCCCCGCCGACCGCGGGCGTCGGATGGAGCTTCCCGGCGAGGTCGATCGCCGACCTCGGCTCGGCAAGCTGCGCGTGGATGGGCGTCCCCAGGTGCTGGATGTTCGCGACCTTGACGAGGCCCGGCTCGGGCGCCGCCTCCACCCACACGGAGTGCGGCCGAAGGGCCCGCTCGATACGGCGGACCACGATCTCATGCTCGGAGCGGTCCTTTGCGGATGTTCGAAGCTTCTCGCCGAGGTGGTCATCGACCGCAGGATCCGCGCTTCGGCGGGTCGATCCGGCGAGGCCGACCGTCGCCGCGCTCGCGCCTGCTCTGCGGATCAGGAGCTCCGGGCTGGCGCCCAGGAAAGCGCCCTCGGGCGATCCGCAGCAAAAGCAGAAGCAGCTCGGGAAAACCTCGCGGAGCGCGCCGAAGACCGCCCCCGCGTCGTGTGCCCGTGGGGCCTGCGCGACCACCTCACGGGCCAAGACCACCTTCTGGAGCTCACGGCCGCGGATTCGCTCGACCGCAGCGGCAACGGAGCGCTCGTAGAGCTCCGGCGGTGAGGCGCTCGCGATCCGCGTCGCGGCGGTCGGGTGCGGATCGGGGAGCGGGAGCTCGCGGCTCCGAAGCCCCGCCACCCGCGCCTCGAGACGCGCGACCGCCTCCGCCGGATCGGCACCGGGGTCGCCGATCGCGCACAGCGTCAGGTACGTCCGGCCCGCCTCACGGTGGAGGAGCAGCTCGGGGAGGAACATCAACGCGGGGGGAAACGATGCCCAGGGCCCCTTCCGGCCGCCCTCGGAATCGAACGCGAACCCTCCGACCCATGCCGGTCCCGCACCGGCGGGAAGGCCGGGCGGCTCGTCGTGCACGCGTCCGCGCAGCGCCGCCGCGCACGCCGTCGCGACGTCCTGGAAGCGGTTCGGGCCGCGCGAGACGGCCTCGTGGACGCTCCCTAAACCGGCGAGCGCGAAGCCGGCGCGATCCGGCTGCTCCCAGCAGAACCAGCGGTCGTCGGCGCGGCGCGAGGCAAAGACCATCGCGCTCGGATCGGCGACCTCCACCGCGGTGGTGATGCTCACGAGCCGCCGGCGGTCGCCGGTACGGGAAAGCAGCGATTCGAGCGAGCCGAGCGCTTCGGCCGCGGCCATCAACGCGCCCCTAGGAGTCGGGGCGAGAGCGGCTGATCGCGACCTCGCCCGTGCGGGCCATCTCGATCAGGCCGTGAGGGCGGATCATCCGCTCGAACGCGTCGATCTTCTCGTTGGACCCGGTCACCTCAATCGTCAGGCTGCGCCGCGAGACGTCGACGATCTTGGCCTTGAAGATCTCCGCGAACTGCATGATGTCGGCGCGGTTCTCGACACCGGCCTGCACCCGGAACAGCGCCATCTCGCGGGCGATCGTCGCGTCCGGCTCCATGTCGCGGATCTTGATCACGTTGACCAGCTTGTGGAGCTGCTTCGTGACCTGGTCAATCGGGTGCACTGCCCCATCGAGGGTGAGCGTGATCCGGGAGATGTCCGGGTCGTCGGTCGGGCCCACGGCCAGGGTGTCGATGTTGAATCCGCGGCGGGAGAACAGCCCTGCGATCCGCGCCAGCACGCCCGGCTTGTCCTCGACCAGCAGCGACAGGATGTGCTTGCGGCCGGTGAAGGTCTTGCCGACCTGAAGGTCCTCGAGCTTGACGAGCTCTGGCGTTCCGGCTTCCACGCTTACCTCCTCACCCGACCATGTCCCTCGCGGCGGCGCCGGCGGGGATCATCGGGAAGCAGTTCTCCTCGCGATCGACGTGAACGTCGAGCAGCACAGGGCCGTCGGTCTCGATCGCGGTGCGCATCTGGCCGGTCAGCTCGCGCTTGTCGTCGCAGCGCATCGCGGCCCAGCCGAATGCCTCCGCGAGCTTGACCCAGTCGGGGCTGTCGCCGAGCTCGACTGAGCTGTAGCGCTTCTCCCAAAACAGCTCCTGCCACTGGCGGACCATGCCCATGTAGCCGTTGTTCATCAGGAAGACCTTCACCGGGATGTCGTGATGGGCGGCGGTCGCGAACTCCTGGCAGACCATGACCAGGCTGCCGTCGCCGGCCAGGCAGACGACGGTCTCGTCCGGGCACGCGACTTTGGCTCCGATCGCCGCCGGGAGGCCGAAGCCCATGGTCCCAAGCCCGCCGGAGTTGATCCACTGACGCGGGCGCTTGAAGTGGTAGTACTGCGCCGCCCACATCTGGTGCTGGCCGACGTCCGAGGTGATGATCGCGTCGCCCTCGGTGGCCTCGTACATCGCCTCGATCATGAACTGGGGCTTGATGACCGAGTCGGTGGAGTCCTCGTAGCCGAGCGGATGCTCGCTCTGCCAGCCGCGGATCTTCTCCCACCACGCCTCGAGGCGACCGGAGTCGGCCTTGAGCGCGCGGTACTCGCGCGTGAGCTTCGGCAGGACGTCCTTGGCGTCGCCGACGATCGGGATATGCGCGGGGACGTTCTTGGAGATCTCGGCCGGATCGACGTCGATGTGCACGAACTTGGCGCGCGGCGCGAACTCCGAGAGCTTGCCAGTGATGCGGTCGTCGAACCGGGAGCCGACTGCGATGATGAGGTCCGCGTTGTCCATCGCGTAGTTCGCCGTGCGGGTGCCGTGCATCCCGAGCATCCCGAGCCACTGATCGTGCGGCGCCGGGAAGGCCCCCAGCCCCATCACGGTCTGCGTGATGGGGAACTTGTCGGACGTCACGAAGTCGATCAGCTCCTGGGCGGCGTTCGCGTTGACGACCCCGCCGCCCGAGTAGACCACCGGCCGCCGCGAATTCGCGAGCGCCTTGGCCGCGAGGCGAATCTGCTTGATGTTCCCCTCGGTTGGCGGCTTGTAGCCGGGCAGCTCGGGCGGGCCCTCGGCGGGCTCGTACTCGATGTCGGCGCGGGAGAGGTCCTGCGGGATATCGACCAGGACCGGGCCGGGACGCCCCGTCTTCGCGATGTGGAACGCCTGCTGGATGTAGGCCGGGATCTGGCGCGGATCGGTCACGAGGAACGAGTGCTTGACCACGGGAAGCGTGATCCCGGTGACGTCGGCCTCCTGAAAGCCGTCGGTGCCGATCAGCTCCGTCCGCACCTGGCCCGTGATGAACACCGTGGGAACGGAATCCATCATCGCGTCGGCAATCGCCGTGACGAGGTTGGTCGCCCCGGGGCCGGACGTCGCGAAGGCAACGCCCACCCGCCCGGAGGCCTTGGCGTAACCCTCGGCCGCATGGCCGGCCCCCTGCTCGTGGCGGCTCTGGATGTGCAGAAGATCCGCGTCGTAAAGCGCGTCGTAGGTCGGGAGGTTCGCGCCGCCCGGAATGCCGAAGACATGCTCGACCCCCTCGGCCTTGAGTGCTTCACAGAGTGCGTCCGCGGCTCGCATCGGGCAAATGATTGTAGAGCCGAGGCCCAGAGCGCCCGGGCGGGAGCCACCCGTGAGCGAAGCCCACCGCTACGGGAGGTGGATCCGGACCTCGACGTTGCGATAGATGAATTCGCAGTGAACGGCGAAATCCCGGCCGCTCCCGCCGTTACAGCGATCGCGGCGATCGCCGGACGCATTGGAGTTGTTGGGCAGGCCGCCGTTCACGAAGTCGCTGCCCTGGTCCGCCGTCAGAAGGTCGAACCCGCCGCCGGAGGTGGCGTTTTGCTGGCACCGGATCGTCTTGATGTCGTGGCCGCGTCCGCAGGACGCTGCGAAACTGTCGCCGTACTGGACGTCGTCGCACTCGTGGCCGTGGCACTTGGCCCCCGCGTCGCCGCCGTCGGCGGAGTGAAGGCTGTCGTTCCCCCCGCCGATCGCGGTGCCACTACCCGTGTAGTCGTCGCCGACGAGCAGGTCCTTTCCCGGTCCCCCGTCGACGTCGCCCTGCTTGTTCGCCTTGGTGTGGCTGTCGTCGCCGCTTCCGCGCGCCGTGCCATGTAGCGCGTAGCTGTCCCCGATCACCACGTCGTCGCCCGTCGCCCCCGCCACGTGGTCCGATGCCCCGCCGGTCGCATCGCCGGTCAGGGATGCGCTGTCGCCGACGATCTTGTCGCCGCCGGCGTTCCCGCCGATCCAGTCAGGGGCCTGCCCGCTCACGTCTCCGCGGGCCATGTTGTCGCCGACTACGAAGTCGCGGTCGAAGCCACCGAGGATCGTGTCCCTGCCCGTCGGGCCGCTGGTGCCGTAGTTGTCGCCGACGATCAGGTCGTTCCCGTGGGCACCGTTGATCCGGTCGTTGCCCGGGCCGCCGCTGATCTTCTCCGCGTCGCCATTGCCGAAGATCCGATCCTTACCCCGACCGGCGCAGATGAAGTCGCGCCCGTGATTGGCCTTGTTGCCCTTCGCCTTGATCACGTCGCTGCCGCCGAGCGCCACGATCACGTCGCTGTAGCGGGTGCCGCTGATCGTGTTGGGCCCATTGCTCCCGACGATCGTCGCGGGCTTGCCGAAGCAGGTCGGACGGCTGCGAGCGCCGCCGGTCGCGACGATCGACATGACGATCACACCGGCGAGGGCGACCCCCAGTCCCAGCGCGCCCCACCGTGGGCGTTCAGCGATCGGTTCCATCCCTCGGGACACCATCGCTACGGGAACGGGAGCTCGTTCTCGAAGCCGCCCTGGATCCCCTTACAGTTCGTCGCGGTATCGAAACCGGTACCGCCCGAGCACCGATCGACGTTCGTTCCGGCCCCGTCGGGGTCCGGGAAGCCACCGTTCATGAAGTCGTCGCCCTGGTCCGGGGTCAGGAGGTCCGGGCCTCCCCCCCCGGTGTCTTGGTTCTCGCAGCGGATCACGCCGACCCTCGCGTTCGCGTCCACGGACCGGTTGGCCGCACAGGCCCGCCTGTAGTTGTCGCCGTAGAAGACGTCCGCACAGGAGTTCGCCGGGTGACATGTGGCGTTGAGATCGCCGCCGTCCGCAGCGTGGAGAACGTCCATGCCCGATCCGATCGCCGTTCCGGAGACCGTGTAGCTGTCGCCGACCGCGAGATCGGCGCCGGGGCCGCTGTTGTTGTCGTCATCGCCACCGCCCGTGGCCACGCCGCTCTTCG
>VAYL01000040.1:0-13649 GCA_005884305.1 Actinomycetota bacterium | reverse complement strand
CCCGTTGCCGAAGGACGCGCTGTCTCCGATGACGATGTCGGGGCCGGCTCCCGCCCTGAAGTTCTTCTCGTCGGCCCCGCCGGTGGCGTTGCCGGACGCGTAATTGTCCCCGACCATGAGATCGGCGCCGCGGCCGCCGACCAGGTCATCCCTGCCGGTCTGGCCGCTCTCGTTCCCGTACGGGTTGGCGTTGTCGCCAACGATGAGATTGTTTCCGTTGCCCGACTTGATGAAGTCGTTGCCGGGGCCGCCGATGAGCTTCTCGCTGTCCCCGTTCCCGATGATCTTGTCGTTGCCGGGGCCGCCGCAGATGATGTCATTGCCCTGATTCCCGGGACCCGACGGCGCCTGGATCGTGTCGTTGCCGCCGCCCGCGTAGATGACGTCCTTGCGTGCCGTCCCCTTGATGTTGTTCGACCCGGCGGTGCCCACGATCGTCGCGGTCCTCCCGAAGCACTCGGGTCGCGCGCGGGCGCTGCCGATCGACGTCACCGCCAGCGCGACGAGACCCACGAGGATGAGGGCGAACCGAATGATCGCGGCGCGCGAGCGCGGGCACCCATCGCTGCTCCCAGGCGAATTACTCATACGTCCGCCTGGATCGGCGGCTGCTGTCGTTACTTGAGGCGCCCCTGGCTACTGCGAGCCGGGGGGTCGATCAAACGTCCGCCACCCGGGCTACTCCGCGACGCGCGACGCCCGGCTTCCACCGTGTGCGCGGCAGGATCGCCCGCTCGATGACTCGGCCCTTGTGGCGCTCGATGATCTTGAGCATCGAGCGGACCAGCTCCTCGCCCAGATAGTGGGGCTTCAGGCCCAGATCGATGAGCTTGGTGTTGGCGGCGTTGTAGTAGTGGCGCTCGGCCTCGATCCGGGGATTCGGATAGTTGAGGACCGAGACCTGGTAGCCCAGCTCAGCTCCGCTCCGCTCCGCAAGCTCGGCGAGCTCGGCCACCGAGAACTGCTCGGTGAACTGGTTGAACACGCGGAACTCGCCCAGGTCAGCCGGGTTCTGGGCCGCCAGCTCTACGCACTGGAGCGTGTCGCGGATGTTCAGGAACCCGCGTGTCTGGCCGCCCTCGCCATAGACCGTGAGCGGATGGCCGATCACCGCCTGGACGCAGAAGCGGTTGAGAACCGTGCCGAAGTACTCGTCATAGTCGAATCGGGTGATCAGCCGTTCGTCCTGTGCCGACTCCTCGGTCTCGATGCCGTAGACCACGCCCTGGTTCAGGTCGGTCGCCCGGAGGCCCCAGATGCGACATGCGAAGTGGATGTTGTGGGAGTCGTGGACCTTGGACAGGTGGTAGATCTCGATGAAGCCCTCCTCGATATCGATGTTGGGCGTGCCGTACTCCCCCATCGTCCCCAGCTTCACGAGATGGCAGTCCGGTACGCGGTCGCGCAGGCTGAAGAGCAGATTCAGCGTCCCGATCACGTTTGTGTACTGCGTCTCGACAGCGGTGGCGCGAGACTTCATCGAGTAGGGGGCCGATGGCTGCTCCCCGTAGTGGATGACGGTCTCGGGGAACGTCTCCGCAATGACCCGGTCCAGGAACTTCCCGTCCTCGATCGATCCAATGAACGTCCGGATCTCCTTGCCGGAGACCTCCTTCCAGGCCTCGATGCGGTCGGCGAGCGAGCGGATCGGGGTGAGCGAATCGGTCGAGTGCTGCGTGTGCCAGCGCCGGCGGGAGAAGTTGTCGACCACCGACACCTCGTGCCCGCGGGCCGAGAACCGCATCGCCGTCGGCCAGCCAAGGTATCCGTCGCCCCCCAGAATCAGGACTCGCATGACCGCGCGAGGGTAGCGGACGGGGCCGCCTGAATCGAACGGCTCTGCACGTGGCTGCGCGATTCGGAGCGATGGCGCATCTATTCTCTGCCGGCCGTGGAACCGCTCGTCTTGCAGGCAAATCTGTTCCCGCCAGAGCTGACGGCCATCCGGATCGTGGGCCTCGCGATCGCCGCGGCGATCGCCGCGTTCGCGATCGCCCGCCGCCGGGCGCTGCGCAACATCGACGTGATCATCCTGCTCGCGATCGCCCTCGGGTTGGCGATCGTCGCCGGGACGCAGCTCCTCGACGCGGTCCTGAGCGCGTTCTCGTTCCAACGCTCGAACGGCACCCGGATCGTCGGGGTCGCCGTGTTCGCGATCCTCATCCTCCTCCTGCTGGTGATCCGCGCTCTGTCTCAGAGCTCGCGGATCACGCGGGAGCTCTCCGGGGTTCTGGAGGGCCTTGCCTGGGAGCAGTTTCGGGTCGACGGCCACCCCGAGCAGTTCCGCGACAAGGTCGGCGTGCTGATCCCCGCCTACAACGAGGCCGACAGCATCGGCTGGGTGCTCGATCGGATCCCACCGGCAGTCTGCGGTGTCGAGACCGCGGTCCTCGTGGTCGACGACGGCTCGCGCGACGGCACGCCGGAGATCGCCGCCGAGCACGGCGCCGTGGTGGCGCGGCATCTGATCAACCGCGGCGGCGGGGCTGCCCTGCGCACCGGGTACCGGCTGATGTCTGATTCGGGCGCGAGCATTGTCGTCACGCTCGACGCCGACGGCCAGCACCTGCCGTCGCAGATGGAGCGCCTCGTCGAGCCGGTGCTCTCCGGAGAGGTCGCGATCGCCCACGGCTCGCGTGTGCTGGGAGAGTCCGAGTCCGGTCACTACGCGCGAGAGCTCGGGATCGTCTTCTTCAACCGCATGGTCTCGCTGATGACGCGGACGAAGGTGAGCGACTGCTCCAACGGCTACCGCGCCGTTCGCGCCGACGTGCTCCCGCAGCTCGTGCTGCGCCAGGAGCAGTTCCACACCTCCGAGTTCCTGATCGAGGCCATCAAGCGCGGCATCCCGGCCAAGGAGGTCCCCGTCACCGTCGCCAGCCGGATGCACGGGCACTCCAAGAAGCCCGCGGTCGTCCGCTACGGGCTCGGATTCGCGAACGCGATCGTCAGGGCCTGGTTGCGGTAGACGCAATCACTCGCGGCGGCTTCGCCGCCTGACGGCACATGCCGCTGCGGCGACAAAGTCGCCGCCTTTCACACCCGGGGCTGAGTCACCTCGGAGGGGTCGGGCAGGTAGAGGTCGGTGCCGCATCGCGGGCAGACCTGGACGTAGAGCTTCAACACCTTGCCGCAGGTCGGGCAGCTGCGCTCGGGCTCCTCGGTCTCCGGCCGATAGAGGATCACCCCGATCAGGCCAAGCAGCGGGAGAACGGTCCCGACGAGAAGCCAGATGAGGAACGAGCTGCCTTTTGCCCGTCCGATCACGCCCGTCGCGATCCCGAACGTGAGAGCAATAAGCACGTAAACGCCGCCGGCCATTGCTCAATTGTGCCGCCTAACCGGTCCGCACCGCAGCGTTTGCGATTTCAGGTACGCGCTGGCGTCCCCAATGTCGCAAACGCTTCGAGGGGGGCTACTCGAGCGGCCGGTGGGTGCCGCCTCGCGCGTAGGCATCGGCGCGGAGCGGGCGCGGGTGGCCGATCGATCCCACCTCGGCGATGTCGCGGCCGAAGGGCAGGCCGACCGTCCAGTCGGCGACCGTGTGGAGCTTTCGCGCCAGGCCCGGGATGCGGCTCACGTGGTAGGTGCGAGCCATCCACCACGCTGGAAAGCCGCGGAACTTGAACGGGCCGAGGCGGCCGACCGCCTTGTGGCGGCCGAGGTTGACGAACGCGGCCCGAGCCTTGTAGCGGAATGGCCGCGGCGTGCCAATGCCGAGCTCCGCCGCGATGTTCCGCGCTACCACCGGTCCCTGCCGGATCGCGTGCTGCGCGGTCGGCGGCGATGGAGCCGCCCCCTTCTTCCTGGGATCGGGAACGGCAGCGCAATCGCCGATCGCCCACACGCCCTCGAGCCCCTGTACATGCATGTATTGGTCGACGACGACGCGGCCGCGCTCATCAAGGGGCACGTTCAGCGAGCCGAGGCTCGGGTGCGGCA
This sequence comes from Actinomycetota bacterium, assembly GCA_005884305.1. Taxonomy (GTDB): domain Bacteria; phylum Actinomycetota; class Thermoleophilia; order Solirubrobacterales; family 70-9; genus AC-56. Next base: position 9,707 of record VAYL01000040.1, on the reverse strand, counting down.
CGACGCCGGTGGTCCAGACGAGGGTCCGGGTCGCGATCCGCTCACCGGTCGATAGCCGCACGCCCTCAGAAGTGGCCTCCTCGAGGCGTGTGCCCAGGCGGATCTCGACTCCGCGGGCGCGGAGCTCGCGCATCGCATACTCGGCGAGATCGGCGTCGATCTCCGGGAGCACGCGGTCGGTCGCCTCCACGCCGATCCAGCGCATCCCGTGAAGTCGCGCGCGCGGATAGCGGTCCATGGCGTCGGCGGCGAAGTCCTGTAGCTCGGCTAGCGCCTCGAGACCGGCGTAACCGCCGCCGACGAAGACGTACGTGAGGAGCTCCTCGCGCCGGGCCGGATCCTCGCTGGCGTTCGCGGCCTCAAGCGTCTCGACGATGTGGTTTCGCAGCCAGATGGCGTCGGCGAGGCTCTTCAACCCGATGCCGTTCTTGCCGAGGCCGGGGACCGGAAGCAGCCGCGAGACCGAGCCCAGCGCCAATAGAAGCTGGTCGTAGCGCAGCTCGTCGACCTCGTCCTCGTGGCTGGTGAGCTGGATCGTCCGGGTGGCGGGATCGTGGGCCGTCACGGCGCCGAGCCGCAGATAGGTACGCCTCAGGATGTCCCGCAACGGCGTCACCACGTGGCGCGGCTCGAGCGTGCCCGCCGCCGCCTCCGGCAGGAACGGCGTGTAGAGCTGGAAGTTGACGTCGTTGACGAGGACTAAGCGCGCGGACTGCCGCGGAAGCAGCCGCTCCAGGTGGCGTGCGGCCGATGCGCCCCCGAATCCTCCGCCGACGATGACCACGTTCCAAGCCACGGTCCCAGCCTAACAGCTTGTAACAGCCTGTTACAAGCGACCAAGCGGTCGCGCTGAACATGGCGCTGGGCCGTGCCGCGGAGCTGATCCGCCTGCGCGAGATCCGCGAAGCGCTCGCGGACCTCGAGCGCGAGGACGGCGTCTACGCCGACGCGTCGGTCTGGATAATGGGCGCCACGGCGCCTTAGCCCGCCCCGAGCTTCTCCCGGATCAGCCGCGTGACCTCGCCGCCGTCCGCGCGGCCCTTGGTCTCGCGCATGACGGCGCCGACGATCGGGCCGATCGCTTTCGGATTGCCGGCACGCACCTTCTCGGCCGCGCCGGGCTCGGCTTCGATCGCGGCCGCCACGATCGCCTCCAGCTCGCCCGCATCCGACATCTGGGCGAGCCCCTCGCGCTCGACTATCTGTGCCGGATCTCCCCCCTCGGCGACCAGCGTCGCCAGCACCTGTCGCGCGGCGCCGGTCGTCACCTGCTTCGCGTCGACCATGCCGGCGAGAGCAGCAAGTGCCTGCGGGGTGACCTTCGAGCTCGCCGGGTCCGCCTCGCCGTCGCTTGCCTCGCGCAGCCTGGCGACGAGCTCCCCCGTCACCCAGATTGCGATCGTGCGCGGCTCGGCGCCGTCGGCGGTCTGGAGCGCCCGCTCGAAGAAATCGGCGAGTTCGGCGTCGAAGGCGAGCTGGCGCGCGGCGTCCTCCGGCAGGCCGAGCTCGGTCTCGTAGCGCTCGCGGCGGTTAGCGGGGAGCTCGGGCAGCGCGGCGCGCGCCTCCTCCAGCATCTGATCGGTCGAGACCAGGGGCGCCAGGTCGGGCTCGGGGAAGTATCGGTAGTCGTCCGCGTACTCCTTCGAGCGAAGCGGGGTGAGGGATCCAGTCCGCGGGTCGAAGTGGAAGGTCTCCTGGGCGACCTCCTCCCTGGCGTCCAGGACGGCGGCCTGACGCTCCAGCTCGGCGGCGATCCCTCGCTCCAGGAATCGGAAGCTGTTCATGTTCTTGAGCTCAGTCTTGGTGCCGAGCTTCGAGGCCCCCGTTTGCCTGATCGACACGTTCGCGTCGACGCGCAGGCTCCCCTCCTCCATGTTCACGTCCGAAACGCCGAGCTGCTTGATGGTGGTCCGCAGGAGCTGCGCCCATTCGCGGGCCTCCTCCGGGCTCTTCAGGTCGGGCTCGGTGACGATCTCCACGAGCGGAGTGCCGCCGCGGTTGAAGTCCACGAGCGACTGCGCGGACCCGTGGATCCGCCCGGAGCTGCCCACGTGAATCGTCTTCGCCGCGTCCTCCTCCAGGTGCGCGCGGTGGATCCGCACGTCGCCGAGCCTCCCGTTGACGGCCAGCGGTTCGTCGTACTGGGTGATCTGGTAGCCCTTCGGGTTGTCCGGATAGAAGTAGCTCTTGCGGTGGAAGATCGAGCGCGGCGCGATCTCACAGTCCAGCGCCAGGCCGATCTGAAGGGCGTAGCGGACCGCCCGCTCGTTGACCGTCGGCAGCGTTCCCGGGTGAGCGAGGCAGACGGGGCACGTGTGCACGTTCGGCTCGTCCCCGAACGACAGGGCACAGCCGCAGAACATCTTCGTTTTCGTCGAGAGCTGGACGTGGATCTCCAGGCCGATGACGGCCTCGTAGTTGTTGGGGAGGGCCATCAGCCAGTCCCTCCGGGACGCGCGTCGAACCCGATCGCGCCCTCGATCGCGAAGGCGGCGCCGAGAAGGCCCGACTCCGTGAACGCCGGCGAGGTGATCTGCAGGCCTACTGGCAGGTCCGGCCCACCGCCATCGGGCTGCGCCAGGCCCGCGGGGATCGAGATCGCCGGCAGCCCGGCCAGCGGCATCGGCACCGTGCAGTAGTCCGACATGTACATCGCGAGCGGATTCTCCGCCCGCGCGCCGAGCTTGAACGCGACCGTTGGCGACGTCGGCGTCACCAGGTAGTCGAAGCGCTCGAAGGCGGCGGCGAAGTCCTCCGCGATCTTGGTGCGAACGCGCTGTGCGCGGCCGTAGTAGGCCTCGTAGTAGCCGGATGACAATGCGTAGGTGCCGAGCATGATCCGTCGCTTGACCTCCGCGCCGAAGCCCGCTGCGCGAGTCCGCTCATACATCGAGACCAGCGCCGTCTCCGCGGTGCCGTCCTCGGATCCGGCTCGAAGGCCGTAGCGCACGCCGTCGTAGCGGGAGAGATTCGCCGACGCCTCAGCCGGCGCAAGCACGTAATAGGCGGAAAGCCCGTGCGCCGAATGCGGCAGCTCGCACTCGTCGACCTCCGCCCCCAGATCGGCGATCAGGCCCAGCGTGCGCTCGAAGACCTCGGTGACGCCCGTTTCGATTCCCTCCGCGTCCGCCGAGAGCTCGCGCGGCACACCGATGCGCAGTCCCTTGAGGTCAGTGCGCGAGGGAAGCTCAACACCCCCCTCGATCCCGACCGAGGTGGAGTCGCACGGGTCGCGGCCCTCCAGTGCGCGCAGCAGGATCGCGGCGTCCATGACGTCGCGCGTCAGCGGCCCGCACTGGTCGAGCGAGGAGGCGAAGGCGATCATCCCGTAGCGGGAAATCGCTCCGTAGGTGGGCTTGAATCCGACCACGCCGCACAGCGACGCGGGCTGGCGGATTGACCCGCCCGTCGGCGACCGCCGCCGCCGACCCGCCCGACGAGCCGCCCGGCACCCGCCCGCGGTCCCAGGGATTGAGCGCTGGCCCGAAGGCCGAGTTCTCGTTCGAGGACCCCATCGCGAACTCGTCCATGTTGGTCTTCCCGAGCAGCGGCGCCCCGGCCGCGGCCAGCCGCTCGACGGCGGTCGCGGTGTAGGTGGGGACGAAGCCCTCGAGGATCCGCGACCCGGCCGTGGTCGGGATCCCCTCGGTGCAGAAGATGTCCTTGACGGCGACCGGAGCTCCGCGCAGCGGCCCGTCCCCCGCGCCGTTCGCCGAGCCGGCCTGTGCCCGCCACAGGTACGCGCCGAGCTCGTCGCCGGCCGCCGCCTCGGCGTAGGCGTCGAAGTACTCCTCGTTCGACAGTTCGCCCGCGGCGATGCGATCGAGCGCCTGTCCGGCGGTCAGATCGAGGATGTCGCTCATGCTTGGGGCGAGGGGACCCGGAACGCGCCCCCCTCCGGGTCGGGCCCGGACTCGAGCACCTGCTCGCGCGGCCAGCTCGGACGCGGGTTGTCGGGCCGGAGCACGTTCTCGAGCGCGACCACATGCGACGTCGGCTCTACCCCGTCGAGGTCGAGCTCGTTCATCCGCTCGACGTGGTCGAGGATGGTCGAGAGCTCCCCCGCCATTCGCTCGAGCTCGTCCTCGGTCAGCTCGAGGCGCGCCAGTCGCGCGACGTGGAGGACCTGGTCGCGGTCGATCATGCGGGGAATGTTAGGCGGCGACTTTGTCGACGCAGATGCAGGTGTCGTTACGCGGCGAAGCCGCCGTAAGTTCTCCTAGGTAGCGGCGGGTAGGATCCGCGCGCGCATGACCGGTGCCCGGGCGGAGCGATTCGTCGTCCTGAACCTCCGCCTGCTGGCGGCGAGCTTCGCGGTCGTCGGGATCCTCTTCATCGCCGTGCCCAACGGCGTCCTGGACGTGATCTCGGACCTGGGCAACGACATCGGGAGCTTCACGCGCGCTCCGGAGACGGTCGAGAAGTTCTGGCTCGCCCTCGGCTTCGCGTACATGGTCGTGATCGCCGGGATCTGCGTCGTTGTCCAGGCCGACGTCCAGCGGTACCGGCCGTTCCTGCTCGTGCTCGCGGCGGGCAAGGCCGCCTCCTCGCTCTCGGCGCTGGGCCTCTTCGTCTTCGACAGCCACGTCTTCATCTACCTCCTGAACTTCATCGTCGACGGGTTCCTGCTCGGGGTCGCCCTGCTGCTTTGGTCGGTCGCCGGGAAGATCGGGGAGCCGGCCGCCCCGTCCTGACGGCGCGGCCCGGGGCTGCGGGCCGCCGAGCGTCGCATCCTGGCCGCGTTCGCCCAGGCGATGGCACCGGGTGTCGAGGGGATGCCGCCTGCCGCGGGACCGAACCCGCCCGGCGATCCCGACCCCGAGGACGCGGTTCACACGGTCGAGGCCATCGACCGATTCCTCGCGACCCTTCCCCACCGGTCCGTCCGGCAGGTCAAGCTCGCGCTCTGGGCGCTCGAGGTTCTGCCCTTCCCGTGGCGCTTCAGCAAGGCAAGCCTCGAGGCCCGCGAGGGCTTCCTCGAGCGGCTCGAGCGCTCCCGCCTGCCGTTCGCGGCCGACCTGCTCCTGTTCCTGAAGGTGCTCGCGGGCCTGGGCTACGGCAGCCACGCGCGCGTTCGTGAGGCCGTGGGCTACGAGATGGCCTGCGAGGTCGCCGACGGCATGCCGCCGGTCGTCGACTCCCCGCAGGGGCTTGGCGACCTGCGCCCGCCCGCGGGAGGCGAGGAGTGCGACGTCGCGATCGTCGGCTCTGGCGCCGGCGGCGCGGTCTGTGCGGCGATCCTCGCCGAGGCCGGGCTCGACGTCGTCGTCCTGGAGGCCGGCGCCTACATGGACAGCACGAGCTATCCGGAGGAGCCGCTGGCCGCGCTCCAGGCCCTCTACCGCGACGGCGGGCTCACGATCGCGGAGGGGCGCCCGGCGATTCCCGTGCCGGTCGGGCGGGCCGTCGGCGGGACAACGGTGATCAACTCGGGCACCTGCTTCCGCGCCCCGGACCACGTGCTCGTGGGATGGCGGGACGAGCACGAGATTCCGTGGGCGGGCGAGCTCGACGACGACTACGCGGAGGCAGAGGAGATCATGTGGGTCCGCCCCGTCGATCCGGAGCGCATGGGCCGAAATGGCCAGCTCGTGCGCGAGGGAGCCGAGGCGCTCGGGGTAAGCCACGAACCGCTTCGCCGCAACGCCGGCGGCTGCGTTCAGTGCAGCTCGTGTCCCTTGGGCTGCCGGCTGGACGCGAAGCGCGCCATGCACGTGTCCTACCTCCCAAGGGCTGTGGCGGCCGGAGCCCGTGTTCGGGCCGGCGTCGACGTGCTCGCGGTGTCGTTCGACGGCGAGCGTGCGACCGGACTCGACTGCGTCGCCGGCATCAACGGCCACGGCAGGCCGTTCCGGGTCAGCGCGAAGCGGGGGGTGATCGTCGCGGGCGGGGCGTTCGGGACGCCCGAGCTCCTGCTGCGATCCGGCTTCCGGTGTCCCAGCGGCGAGCTCGGGCGCAACCTTCGGATCCATCCGGCGTGCTGGGTCGGGGCCCGCTTCGACGAGGAGGTCCGCGGCTGGGAAGGCGTGATGCAGAGCTACGCGGTCACCGAGTGGGAGCCCCAGGGGATCCTCATGGAGGCGACGTTCACTCCGCTCGCCTTCGGCGCGCAGTGGCTGCCGGGCACCGGGCGGGCACACCACGAGCGTGTTCGCCGGTACGACCAGATCGCCTCCACGGGGGTCCACCTCTCGGACCGCTCCGCCGGGCGCGTCGGCCTGGCTCGAGACGGGTCGCTGCGCGTGACCTACCGGCTGACCGCCGAGGATGCGAGCCGCCTGGTCTTCGGCATCGCGCGCGCCGCCGAGCTGCTCTACGCCGCCGGCGCGAGGGAGGTCTACCCGCAGATCGCCGGGATCCCGACCATCGCGAAGAACCGGATCGCCGAGCTTGAGTCATCTCCCCCACACCCATCGCTGCTGCGCCTCGAGGCGTTTCACCCCATGGGCACGGCACGCATGGACGCCGATTCGGGCCGCGGAGTCGTGGGCACCGACGGCGCGGTCCACGGCGCGGAGGCGCTCTACATCGCCGACGGGTCCCTGCTCCCGAGCTCGATCGGCGTCAACCCGATGATGACCATCATCGCGATGGCGTCGCGCGTGGCACGCCAGATGGCCGATCGGCTCGCCTAGTACCACAGAAACGGCGGCCGCCTCGTGGGCGGCCGCCGCGTCAACCTCTCCTCCCCCGGGTCCTCTGCCCGGAAGCTCTCTATGGCCCTTCCGCTGGCGGTGGGGGCGGCTGGCTGGTAGGAGGCGGTTGACTGGAGGGTGGTGGCGAAGGTGAAGGCGGGGACGGTCCGGCACCCGGGCCGCCCGTACCGCCGCCACGGAAACGATCCACTTCGCTCCCAAGCGACGTGCCTTCCTCCTGCATGGCTAAGTACCCGCCCACCGTCACGGCGGCTACCGCGAGAAAACCCAGCCATACGCCGATCTTGCGTTCGTGGTCGATCCCCGTGCCGGAGACGTTGAGCCCGAAGTCCGGCGGGCTGATGATGCTGATGATCACCAGGATCAGGGAGAGGATCCCGAGCGCGGTCACGATTGCGCTGAGGGCAACCGGGAGCCCGACCTCGACATCCGACGCCGCCAGCAGCGCCAACCCAATGGCGGCGAGAGCCGTGATGAAGAGAACGATGTCGGTGAAGCCGTAAGAGCCCCACGCATTGCGGCCGCCTTCGACGGAGACCGAGCCGAGCGAGCCCGCCGCGCCGGTGAACTTAAGGCCGAACCAGTCGAAGATGAACATGATCAAGATCAGCAGGACCCCGGCGACCCCGGCGATCTTCTCGCCCCGATTCAGATATGTGAAGTCCACTGCGAGCGGAGCCTATACAGGAGATGCGGCGGATCGCAACTTGTGCGGCCAAACGTGCAGGGTCAGCGCCGAAGCTGGCACGTAGCGTCGATTCGCAGGAGTCGCGCAAGGAGTCCTCGGTGCTCGGCCACCCAGCGGTAGACCCGATCCGTAACCCGGGGGTAGGCGCTGAGCAGCGCCGCCAGCGGCCGTCCGCCTGGCAGCGCCCCGAAAAGGTCGGGCGCGGCCGCCCCGGCGGACTTCACTTCGCCGCCTGCCACCAGGTGCCACGACTCGAGGCGCCGCTCGGGAGCGACGCCCGCCAAGAGGCGCTGCCCGTCCTCGCTCTGGATCGCGACCGGACGCAGGCGCCGGTTCCGATCCCACGCCAGGATCTTGTCGAGCGCCCACTTGCAGAACCCGCAGTCGCCGTCGTACAGGACGGCGAGCTGGCCCGCTGTGCCGTCCACGGCGAGGCGTCAGGCGCTCGCGGTGGCCGCTGCCGCCGCCCGGGCGGTCGCCGCCCGCAGCGTGTTCGAGAGCAGCATCGCGATCGTCATCGGGCCGACGCCACCGGGCACCGGGGTGATCGCACCGGCGACCTCCTTGGCGGCCTCGAAGTCCACATCTCCCACCAGGCCGTCATCGGTCCGGTTGATGCCGACGTCGATCACCGCGGCGCCCGGCTTGACCCAGTCCCCCCTGACCATCCGTGGCGCTCCGACCGCAGCGACGAGGATGTCCGCGCGGCGGCACACCTCGCCGAGGTCGCGCGTGCGGGAATGGCACACGGTCACGGTCGCGCTCGCGTTCAGCAGCAGGTTCGCGAGCGGCCGCCCGACCAAGATCGACCGGCCGACGACGACCGCCTCGGCGCCCTCCACCTCGACTCCCGCATGGCGCAGGAGCTCCATCACGCCCTGCGGCGTGCACGCGACCAGCCCGGGCCGCCCCTGCGCGAGCAGGCCGGCGCTGCCCGCGGTCAGCCCGTCCACGTCCTTTCCCGGATCGATGGCTGCAACCACCGCGTCCTGGTCGATCGCGTCCGGCAGCGGCAGCTGCACCAGGATCCCGTCGACGCCGTCGTCGGCGTTCAGCTCGGCGATCAGCTCGAGCAACTCGTCCTCGGGCGTCGAGTCGTCCAGACCGTGGTGGATCGAGCGCATGCCGACCTCCTCGGTCTGCTTGCGCTTGTTGCCGACGTAGACCTGGGATGCGGGGTCCTCGCCGACCAGCACCGTGGCGAGCCCAGGGACCCGGCCGTCGTGTGAGTCGGCGAACTCCCGCACGTCGGCAGCAACGCGCTCGCGTACCTCAGCGGCGACCGCCTTGCCGTCGATGATCGCCGCGGCCATCGCTTAACTCGCTCGCTTCAACGGGGCGTAGTCGGCCATCAGCTTGCGCTCGATCGCGTCGCCGGCGAAGCGGACGACGATCACGCCGCCCGGCTCAACGCCCGTGACGACGCCCTCGCCGAAGCTGGCGTGGATGACGTCGGCCCCTACCTCGAAGGCGAGCGGAACAGCGTGCGGCTCGGGGCGCTGCGGCGTTCCGAGACCGCCCGCCGAGCCGAGGCCGCGCGCCCAGCCCGTGGGCGAGCCGGTGGACTCGCGCTCGACGAGCCCGTCCGGAATCTCCGCCAGGAAGCGCGACGGAAGGTTGTAGCCGCGGCCGCCGTGCAGGCTGCGGCGCCGGGCGTAGGTCATGTAGAGCCGCTTTCGGGCGCGGGTCACGCCCACGTAGCAGAGGCGGCGCTCCTCCTCGAGGTTCCCCTCCTCGATCGAGCGCATGTGCGGGAAGACGCCCTCCTCGCAGCCGATGATGAACACGGCGTCGTACTCGAGCCCCTTGGCGTTGTGGAGGGTCATGAGGGTGGCGAGGCTCTCGTCGGTCGTCATCGAGTCCTGGTCGGTGTACAGCGAGATCTGTGCCAGGAACTCCTCCAGGGGCCCGACATCGCTGAACCCCTCGACCGCGCGGTTGGCGTCGAACTCGCCGGCGACGCCCACGAGCTCCTGCAGGTTCTCGATCCTGCCCTCCGCCTCGATCGTGCGCTCGGCTTGGAGGGCCTCCAGGTACCCGGTCTCGTTCAGCACGGACTCCAGCAGCTCCGCGACCCGCACCGACCCGTCGTTTGCGTCTGCTCGCTCGCGCAGCGAGACCATCACGTCGGCGAATCGCCGCACCGCGCGCTGGGCGGACGGGCCGATGGCCGGGATCCGTTCGGCCTCGCGCATCACGTCCCAGATGTCCTGACCGGTGGTGTTCGCGTGCGAGAGGAGGCGCGCCTGCGTTGTGGCGCCGATCCCGCGGCGCGGCGAGTTCACGATCCGCGCGAATGACAAGGAATCGGACGGGTTCGCCAGCAGGCTGAGGTAGGCGACCGCGTCCTTGATCTCCGCGCG
>VAYL01000039.1:2555-14905 GCA_005884305.1 Actinomycetota bacterium | reverse complement strand
GCCACGTACCCCACGAAGGTCGAGAAAATGATCAGGGGAGCCGGGAGGATTCCGGAGAGCGCCAGGCCGTCGACGAACTGCGAGCTGGTCAACCAGTGATGCCCGGCCACCGAGCTCTCGCGCAGGAACGGGATCACGGTGTACGCGCCGCCGAACGTCAGGAGCCCAGCCTTCAGGCCCTCGAGGAAGATCTCCGCGGTGAGGGAAAGGGTCACCGCTGCCGCGAGGACCAGGAGGGCTGCCGGTGCCGCCGACTGCGCCCTACCGATCCACCTCCTGCCGTTGGTCCAAAGCTCGTACGCGAGTCCGCCTCCCGCGAGCACCAGGACGAAGCTGGCGGAGACAAATAGCGAGCGCGAACGCAGCCGCCGCGATCGCCGTGAGGGGCACGTCCGTCACGAATGAGCCTCCGAGCCGGATCAGCGCCCGGGCAACCAACCCCCCGACGGCCGCCGACAGACCGTAGAAGAGCGCCTCGAGGTGCCCGGCGAGGTTCGCCTCCACATACAGCGCCGAGAGGCCGAACATCAGGATGAACCCGGGCAGCATGAACCCCAGCCCCGCCAGGAAGCCGCCGAGCTTGCCGCCGCGAAGACGTCCGAAATACACACACAGCTCGTGCGCCTCCGGACCGGGCAGCACCTGGTACACGGCGAGCAGCTTCCGGAACGACTCTTCCGAGGTCCAGTGCTCCTCGTCGACGCACTCGCGCTTGATCATCGTGATCTGCGCCGCCGGCCCGCCCCAGGCGAGCGCGCCGAACTTCAGGAACCGGATGAAGATGGAGCGAGCTGAGTCCGGGCCCGCCGAGGGCGCTGTCACCGCGCCGGATCGGCGGGCGGCTCCGTCTCGACCTGCAGGAGCGCGTCGTCGTCCCCCGGGTCCTCCATCTGCAGCGTCGTGTGCTCGATCGCGTAGCGGTCGCGGAGCACGAATTCCAGCTCGCGCCTGACGCGGTCCCGGTCGTGGTCCCGCCGCACGACCACGTGCGCCGCCAGCGCGTCGAAGCCGGGGGTCACGGACCACACGTGCAGCTCGTGCACGCCGTGGACGCCCGGCACCTCGCCCATGGCGCGCGCGACGGCGTCCGCGTCGACGCCCTCCGGCGTGGCCTCCATCAGCACGTCGAACGGCCCGCGGATCAGGCGCACCGACGACGCGAGGATGAGAACGGCGATGAGGATCGCGATCACCGGGTCGATCGGCTTCCAGTCCGTCGCCAGGATCACGACCCCTGATGCGATAACGCCCAGCGACCCAAGCGCGTCCGCCGCCGAATGCCGCAGTACCGCCTCCAGGTTCAGATCCTGCCGCTGGCCCCGTGCGAGAACCCAGGTCGCGCCGGCGTTCCCAATCAGCGAGACGGCGCCGAGGACGAGCACGCCCACGCCCTTCACGGCGGGCGGATTGCCGAGCCGCTCGATCGCCCCGATGAAGATCAGGATCGCGATCGCGACCAGCGTGAGCCCGTTGACGAGCGAACGTTCGCCGAGGTCCGGCGGCCCGCGCCGCGATCCGGGCCGCAAAAACCGCCAGCGCGATCGCCGCCAGGTCCGAGAGCACATGGCCCGCATCAGCGAGAACCGCCAGCGAGCCGGTGACGATGCCGCCCACCACCCCGAGGACGAACATACCCGCGTTGATCGCGGCGGCCGCGAGCATCCGCCGCCGGTTCGCGGCCCGGCGCGCGGCGAGCGCCTCGGGCATCCCCCGGGCCGGGTCCCGTCGACCTACGCCCCGACCGTGGGCACGCGCATGCGCCATCGGGCCGAGCTTAAAGCTCGCGCGGGCGACCAAGGGCGCCCGGCCCGTGCTTCGGTCGGCTAGCCCTTCTTCGCCTGGCCGGGCGGCACGCCACCGGGCTTGGACGCCAGACCTGGAGGCGTCCCGCCCTTCTTCGCCAGTCCGGGGGGCAGTCCACCGGGCTTGCTCGCCAGGCCGGGAGGCGTTGAGCTGGGAGGCGTCGTCGTCGGAGGCGGAGTCGGATCGCCGCCGCCGCCCGATGGAGGTGGTGGCCCGCCCGAGGGAGACGGCTGCGGGGTCGAGCCGGGCGGTGTGTTGCCGTTGCCGTTTCCCGAGGTCCCGGGTGTCGTGCCCGAGCCGCTCTGTGCGGAGCTCCCGCCGCTCCCATGGTTGGCGGATAAGGACCCGCCCTGCGACCGATGCGCGGCGCCGAGTGTCCCCGTCCGCGCGCTGCGCGCGATCAGCTGGTGCCGGAACGACGCTAGATGGCGGAGGGCGGCCGGATCGGCCGCGGCGACCGGTCCGGTCGGGCCCGCAACGGCTCCGGACTCGGGAGCGGCAATCCTGACGGAGTCCGGGCCGGCCACGGGCTGGACGGAGTGGCCATTCGGAAAGCCGTTGCTCGCGCTGAGCGACGTGATCGTGATCAACGCGGCGATGGCGCCCGCGATCAACGCGCTGGAAACCGCTCCTCCGAATACGTACTGGAGCGTGCGATCCATGCACGCCCTTTATCGGCGAATGGCTCGCGAACTTGACCCCTAGGACGTCAGGAAACCGTTGCGGCGCGCTGGCCCGTCCCGGCTCCGGCGCCGTTCTCCAAGGCCCGCGCCGCCGATTCCGGCTCGCTCCCGTTCGTGCTCTCCATCGCCTCGGCCGCGATCCCGGCGCCCTCGGCGAGGCGCTTGCGGTACTCGGCCGCCTGCATCCGCGAGATGACGAGGCGCTGAATCTCGGCCGTTCCCTCGAACAGCTGGTAGATCTTCGCGTCCCGGAACCACTTCTCGAGCGGAGAATCGGTCGTCTGGGCGATGGGCCCGACGAGGTCCATGCAGGTCCGCGTGGCCCACATCGCGACGTCGCCGCCCTTGAGCTTCGACATCGAGCCCTGACCGCCGGTCATCGGGATCCCGTTGCGGCCCATCCATGACGCTCGCTGGACGAGCAGGCGTGCCGCCTCGATCTCGGTGGCGACGTCGGCCAGCCGCTGCTGGATCCCCTGGCGCTCGAGCGGCGGGCGACCGGCGGTCGAGCTCTCGTCGAGCAGGTCGGTCATCGGGTCCTGGACAGCGCCGTTGTCGAGATAGGCCAGTGTCCATTCGTACGCGGCCTGGGCGATCCCGATTGCGGAGGCACCGACCACGGGCCGGGTGAGCTCGAATGTCGCGAGCGCGTTGGAGGCGCGGCCGCTCGACTCGCCGGACCGGGCGCGCTCCAGCTTGCGCTCGAGCTTGTCCATGCCGCCGAGCAGGTTGTCGAGCGGGATGCGGCAGTCCTCGAGGATCACCTCGGCGGTGTGCGAGGCCCGGATGCCGAGCTTGGACTCCTTCTTGCCCTGCTTGAAGCCCGGCGTTCGCTTCGGCACGACGAACGACGCCTGACCACGGTGGCCGAGTGCCGGATCCACAGTTGCGACGACGACGTGGACATCGGCGATTCCGCCGTTGGTGATGAAGACCTTCGTCCCGTTCAGGACCCACTCGTCGCCATCCCGCCGGGCAGTGGTGCGCAGGCTCTTGACGTCGGAACCGGCCTGGGGCTCGGTGACCGCGTAGGCGCCCAGCTTGATGTCGTCGCCCGTCCCGAAGCATTCCGGGACCCACCGGGCGATCTGCTCAGGCGTGCCCGACGAGGCGAGGCCCGCGGCGGCGAGCGTCGAGCCGGAGATCGCCAAGGCGATGCCAGCGCATCCCCAGTGGAGTTCCTCCGCGTAGATGACGGAGAACTGGCCGTCCGGGTCGCTCGCAAGGCGCTGCAGGTGATCGATGCCCTCGAGGCCCCACTCGCGGGCCGCTTTGATGACCTCCCAGGGCGTCGACTCCTCCGCGTCGTGCTTGGCGGCGACGGGGCGGATCACCTCGGTGGCGAACCTGCGGCAGAGCGCCCTGAACTCGCGTTGCTCGTCGGTCAGTCCGAAGTCCATCTAAACCTCCGTGATCGCAGCCGCCTGGCAATTGTCACGTCTGATTGACTGGTCAGTCAGCCAGCACCCCAGTCTATCGGTCGGGCAAGCGGCCAGGCGGCGATCCCGCTCGGCGAGACGGACCGTTGAATACGGTTCGCGGCCGTGTGGATCATCTGGAAGCGGCGCGTGGTCATCGGGGCGGGGGTCCTGGTCGCGCTGGCGGGGATCGGGCTCGGGGTCTATTTCCTCGTCGACGCTTTGAAGAAGGAGCCGAAGCAGGCGTCGCCTGCGCCGGCGCCCAGGGTCGTGATCCACGAGAAGCGCCCGCAGCCAAAGGCCGCTCAGGAGCTGGGATTTCCCGAGTTCGCCACCAAGAACACGACTCGCGTAGCCGGCGCCGACCCCGTCGCCGACGCCGCCGCGGTCGCGCTGGCCGTATTCCCGTCGACCGGCGGGGTCGCGGGCCCCGATGCTGTCTCGCTGGTCGACACCAAGGACTGGAAGGCGGGGATCGTCGCCGCGAGCCTGGCCGGGCCGCCGATCGGGGCGCCGATCCTCATCTCCTCCCGTGACGGCGTCCCCAATCTCACAGCCGATGCCCTCAAGGCGCTCGGTCCCAGCGGGTCCGCGGCCACGCAGGGCGCCCAGCTCTTCGAGATCGGCAAGACGGAGACGCCCGGCGGGCTCGATACCGAGCGCGTCAGCGGCAAGACCCCGGCGGAGGTGGCGGCCAAGGTCGACGTCCTGCGGCAGAAGCTCACGGGGACCAAGCCCAATGACATCCTGCTTGTGAGCACCGCGCAACCCCAATACGCCATGCCGGCGGCGTCCTGGGCAGCCCGCTCGGGCGAGCCGGTCCTCTTCGTCGGCAAGGACTCCGTGCCGAAGCCGACCATCGATGCGCTGAAGCGCAACGATGGCGCCGACGTCTTCGCGCTTGGGCCCCCGACGGCGATCTCCGACAAGGCCCTGAAGCAGGTGGCGGACGTCACCAAGGCACCGGTGCGGATCGGCGACTCGGATCCGGTCCAGAACGCCATCGACTTCGCCCGATTCTCAGCAGGGAGCTTCGGCTGGAACATCACCGATCCCGGCCACGGCCTCGTGATCGCCTCCGACAAGGACCCGCTCGATGCCGCCGCGTCAGCACCTCTGTCAGCGAGCGGAGACTGGGGTCCGCTGCTGGTCACGGACGATTCCGCGCAGGTGCCGGACGCGCTGCGCGGGTACCTGCTCGACATCAAGCCCGGCTACGTCACGGACCCAACGCGAGCCGTCTACAACCACGTGTGGATCATCGGCGACCAATCGACGATCTCGGTTGGCCGAGGTCGCGCCGGTAAGGTCCGGCACCGGCACCAACGTGAAACCCCCGCCGTCGGGACCCAGTAAGAAGAAGGGAAAGGGAAAGAAGTGAACGCGACCAGAGCGATACGCGGATGAGCGAGGCCGAGCGCCCGGACCGGCTCGCGCCGGGGCGGCGCGTCACGATCGAGGACATCCGCGCGCTCGCAGGCCCGGCCACGCCGCATTTCGCGCTTCAGATCCGGAACCGGATCCGGCGATTGATCGCCGACCTTCCGGCCGATGATCCCGTGCGCACCGAGGGCGAGCGGCACATCGCTCGGCTCGAGGAGCTCGCACAGCATTCCGGCGATCCCCGCGGGGTCGGTCCCGGCACTCCCGCCGCACACTGATGACGTCCGCAACGTCCGGTGAGGCCTTGGGGCTGCGGCGCGCTCGCGAGCTGCTTGTGCCTGAGGCGCGGGCCAAGGCCGAGCGGCCGAATTCCACGGCGCACGGCTACCTGGACCTGCTGCCGGAAGACCTGGAGTCCACGGGAGCGACGCAGGACCTGATGACGACGAGCCTCGTGCCGGCGATCTACGAGCGGTACTGGCGACCGGCGCTGACTCGCGTGGCGAAAGGACTCACCGGCCCGGGGATGGCCGAGGAGGTCCGGATCGCGCGGCTCCTTCTCGGACTGAGCCCGGGCGACCTGGTCCTCGATGTGGCGTGCGGCCCCGGGAACTTCTCTCGCGAGTTCGCCAAGGCGGTCGGAGAGGAGGGGCTCGTGGTCGGCATCGACGCCTCGCGGACGATGCTCGCGCGCGGGGCCGCCGAGCTCGTCGCGGCCGGGCTCCCCAATCTGGCGCTCATCCGCGGCGACGCGACCGCGCTGCCGTTCGGCGATGCGACATTCGACGCCGTCTGCTGCTTCGCAGCGCTGCACCTGTTCGCCGACCCGTTCGCCGGACTGGACGAGATGCGCCGCGTGCTGCGCCCCGGCGGACGCATCGCGCTCATGACATCGGTCCGGCGCAAGGTCACGCTGCCGCCGCTAAAGCCGGTCGTCGAGCGCGTCAGCGGGATGCGGATGTTCGAGGGCGACGAGATCGTCGGCGCGCTCCAGGAGCGCGGCTTCGCAAACGTCCGTCAGCGCCTCGCAGGCGTCATCCAGTTCGTGGGCGGCAGACTGCCCGAGGCGTAGTCGGCTAGCTGCGGGCCGGCGCGAAGGCGTCGACGATCCGCTGCTGGTACTCGGCCAGCTCTTCCGGCGGGATGAAGTAGGTCGGTGGCGAGAGGTACACGCCGTCGGCGCGCTCTGCCACCGCCTCAACGCGCGCGCGGACCTTGTCGAGTGAGCCAGCGGCGCAATACGCATCGACCATCCCGTCCGGGATCAGGGACGGCATTCCTGCGAGGTCGCCGGCGCGAAACGCGTTCCCGACCTCGACGGCGGCGTCGCCGAAGCCGTGCATCTCCCAGAGGGGCGCGTAGGTTCGAACGGTGGCGTAGAACGCGATGGTTCGCCGGCAGGCCTCGTACGCGGCCGCCTCGTCGTCGGAGATCGCGCAGCAGACGGTCGGGATGAAGGCGAAGGTCGACCGATCGCGCCCTGACCGCGCGAGCCCAGCCTCGAAGTTCGCGACCAGCACCTCGTCCAGCCAGCGCAGCGAGCACATCGGGTGGCCGATCAGACCGTCCGCGACGTCCCCAGCCATGCGCGCCATGCCCTCCCGGACGGCCGCCGCGTAGATCGGTACGGCCTCGCGTACGGGTGGGTGCGGGCGCACCCAGCCCTTGATGTCGAGGTCGTGGTAGTTGCCCTGGTACCGGATCGGCTCGCCGGTCGGCGCCTTCTGCATGATCAGGCGAACGGCCTCGATCGTCTCGCGCAGCTGCGGCGCCGGCCGCCCGTACTCGACGCCGTGCCAGGTCTCGTTCAGGCGCTTGACGCCGGCGCCGACGCCCAGGCGGAACCGCCCGCCCGACATCTCGTCGATGTCGAGCGCGGTCACGGCCAGGATGAACGGGCTGCGGGTGAAGGCCCACGCGATCCCCGTTCCAATGCCGATCCTCTCGGTGGCGGCGGCGATCCACGTCGCCTGAGTGACCGAGCTCCGGAAGAGCTCCGGCGTCCAGACGCACTCGATGCCCGCCGCCTCGGCCTCGCGCGCCCGCGACGCGAGATCGGCGGCGGTGTCCGCGATCGCGGCGATCGAGATGCGGTCCAAGGCGGTCATCAGCGGAGAGTTGGCGCTTTACCCGTCATATGCGCGAGTAAAGCGTCGATCCCTAGGCGGGGGCGTTGTCGAGCGAACGCCACAGGTAGAGACAGCCGAGCGTGCGGTGCGGGCGCCAGGGCTCCGCGATGCGCTCGAGGTCCGTGGGCCCCGGAAGATCGTCCAGCCCGTACTCGATCTGCACCGCCCGCCGGATGCCGAGGTCGCCGGTGGAGACCACGTCCGGGCGGCCGAGGTGAAACATGAGAAACATCTCTGCCGTCCATGGTCCGACCCCTTTGATCTCGATGAGCTCCGCGACGATGTCCTCGTCGGCGAGATCGGCCAGCCGGGCGAGATCCAGGCGCCCGTCGTCGATGCGCTGCGCCAGGTCCAGCAGGAAGCTGACTTTGGACCGCGAGAGGCCCGCGCTGCGGATCGTCTCGGGATCCATAGCCAGGAGCTCCGCCGGCGGCAAGAGCTTCCCGCCCAGAATCTCCAATAGGCGCTCCCAGATCGAGCGCGCGGCTTTAGTCGAGAGCTGCTGGCCGACGATCGCGCGAGCAAGCGCCTCGTAGGGGTCCGGCCGGCTGCCGCGCCGATCGGTTGCCGGATCGATCGGCCCGCGCTCGTCGATCAGACGGCGCATCACATGATCGACCGAGCGCAGGTGCTCGTCGGCTTCGGTGAAGGTTGCAGTCATCCGTGACCGAAACGGACCGGCCGTCGATTTCGTGAGATCGAAGGCCTAGGCCCGCTCGATCAGCGTGCCGGTGCCAAGGCCGCCGCCGCAGCACATCGTGACCAGACCCCGCTCCTTGTCGGAGCGCTCCATCTCGTGGAGGAGGGTCGTGATGAGCCGCGCGCCGGTGGAACCGAGCGGATGCCCGAGCGCGATCGCGCCGCCGTTGACGTTGACGCGATCCATGTCGGGCTCGACCTCGCGCCGCCATGCCGCGACGACCGAGGCAAACGCCTCGTTGATCTCGATCAGGTCGATGTCGTCGATCTTCATCCCGTTGCGCTCGAGGAGCTTTCGCGTCGCGGGGATGGGACCGGTGAGCATGATCACGGGGTCGACGCCGACCGTCGTCTGATCGACGATCTTCGCGCGGGGCTTCAGGCCGAGCTCGTCGGCCTTCTCGCGGGACATGAGCAGCACCGCGGCGGCGCCGTCGGAGATCTGCGAGGAGTTGCCGGCGGTGATCTTGCCGTCCTCCTTGAATGCCGGCTTCAGCTGCGAGAGCTTCTCGAGCGAAGTGTCCGGGCGGATGCCCTGGTCGGTGACATAGGTGTCGCCGTTGACCGAGAACGGGATCGTCTCGCGTTCGAAGCGCCCCTCCTCGGTGGCCTTGGCGGCAAGCTGGTGGGACCGAAGGCCGATCTCGTCGAGCTCGGAGCGGGGGATCTCCCACTTGTCGGCGATCATCTCGGCCGAGATTCCCTGCGGGACGAGGTTGTAGCGCTCCATGAGCTTCGGCGAGAAGGCGAAGCCGTGCTCCTTCTGGACCTCCATGCTGTCGGCGAAGGAGATGTGCCCCATGTGCTCGACGCCGCTGCCGATCACGGCGTCATGGACGCCTGAGGCGACGAGCGCGGCCGCGAAGTTCACCGCCTGCTGGGCGGACCCGCACTGGCGGTCGATCGTGGTGGCCGGCGTCTCGATGGGAAGGCCGGCCTCGAGCCAGGCGTTGCGCCCGATGTTGAGGCCCTGCTCCCCGAACTGCTGAACGCACCCGGTGATGACGTCCTCGACCTCGGAGGCGTCGATTCCGGCGCGGTCGATCAGCTCCTTGTAGGTAGTGGCGAGAAGCGTCGAGGGATGGGTGTCCTTGTAGTACCCCTTCTCCTCGTGGCCACGGCCGATCGGGGTTCGGGCCGCCTCGACGATTACTACCTCGCGACCCTGAAAGTTCCCGTTGCTCGCCATTGGGTTCAGCCTCCCGTCGTTCGATTCAGCCCGTACAAATGAGCCTACCGGACTGGTTGACTGGCAAGTCAACGACGCCAGCGGGGCTGGGGGTCGGGCCGGATCCGCATCGCCCATTTGTCATGACATCCGGACGATGTCGTGACAAATCGGTGGCGGTCCGGGTCGAGCCCCAGCCCCGCTCGCTTATTGAGTAGGCAGTGGTGAGCCGGCGGCGATAAAGAACCAAATTGCCATTGCAACGCCCGCTAGCAGTACCGACGAGAGGATCACCGCCTCGAGGACCGACGGGCCCTGGAGCCTTGACCGCTCGTCGCTGAGGCTCTTTCGCCAGGCAGGGAGGTATCGGCTCGGCAGGCGCGAGGAGCCCGTGATCCGGACGTAGACCCGGTTGAGCCGCGAGAGGATCCACGCCATCGCGCAGATCGAGATGACGATGCCCGCGAACACGACCATGTACGGGCCGCCCGAGGGCTGCTGGGTCTGCGAGACCTTCGACCCGATCCAGATCCAGCCGAACGGGATCACGGTCCACATCGAGAACGCGCCCAGCACCATCATCGCGACGACGACCCCCGCCGCCGCGCCGAACACCGGCCGGATCAGCCTGTGGGCCCGCTGCTCCATTCCCGTGATAGTAAGGGCGAGCCGGGTGAATGAGTCACAGGGATACGAACGTCCGGGAATCGCCGGCAGCGGTGCGATCGCGTGCGGCGTGGCTGCGATCGCCAGTGGGGTGGGCGACGTGCGCCTCTGGGCGCGCAGCGACCAGTCAGCCTGGCGCGCAGAGGAGCGCGCGGAGGCCGAGTGCAAGAAGGTCGACGACGCGGCGGCTCGGAGAATCCGCGTCACGACGGACATGTCCGACCTCGCGGACTGCGACCTGATCGTCGAATCCGTCAAGGAGGACCTGGAGATCAAGGTCGAGCTGCTGCGGACACTGGGCGACGTCGGCGACGCAGACGTCGCGACCACCACCTCATCCCTCCCGGTGCGCGAGCTCGCCGAGCGAAGCGGTCACCCCGACCGCATCTTCGGCCTGCACGTCTTCAACCCCGTCCAGCGCATGGAGTTGGTCGAGCTCTGCCTGCCCGACGGCCTGCGGGACGGCGTCGCGGCGCGGGCGCGTGCTTGGTGCGCGGCGCTGGAGAAGACTCCGGTCGAGGTCCCGGATCAGCCCGGGTTCGTCGTCAACCGGCTCCTGTTCCCCTACCTCTTCGACGCCGTGCGCCTGCTCGAGCGCACCGGAATGCCGGAGGCAGACGTGGATGCCTGCATGCACCTGGGCGCCGGCCATCCGATGGGCCCGCTGCGGCTGCTCGACTTCATCGGACTCGACGTGGCCGCCGCCATCGGCCAGAGCCTGTTCGACGACACCGAGGAGGAGCGCTACCGACCGCCAGGCCGCATCGAGGAGCTGATCGGAGAGGGCAAGCTGGGCCGCAAGAGCGACGCGGGGTTCTACGACTATGGGGGTTGACGGGCGGCGACTTTGTCGCCGCAGCAGCATGTGTCGTCAGGCGGCGAAGCCGCCGTAAGTAATTCCTATGCGGCCGTGCGCTTGCGCTTGCCCGCGAGGTCCCAGATCACGTCAGCCTCGGAGATCCCCTGACGGCGAGCCGTCTCGGATACGTCCTCCCAGGGAAGGTGGGCATCGGGAAGCTCGTCCCAGCGCGCGAGGTCGAGCGCTTCCAGCGCTCCGCGGAGGGCCGGGCCCAGATGTTCCTCGGCGCGAAGCACCGCCCTGAGGACCTCCAATTGCTTATCCGTGAGCTTTATGACCCACATGGCTGCCCCTTCATTAGGTGAGCCGGACGAAGCGCAAGCTAGAGCCGCTCGCGGACGGAAGCGAACCGATCGATTCCCGCTAATACCGCGATCCCAAGCGCCAAACGAGGGCTCTAGGCAGGCGTCGGCGTTTCGTCCGGGTGGGCGCCGTCCGGTGGTGCCGCCGACCCGTGGATACGGACGGCGACGATGCGGTTCTCCCGCACCGACTCGACCCTGATCTCGTAGCCGTTGGCGGTGATGCGATCGCCTCGCTTGGGAAGCCGCCCCAGCTCGGAGAAGACGTAGCCGCCGATCGAGTTGAACGCGTCCGACGAGACCGGCAGGCGGATGCCCACGTCCTCCAGGTCCCCTAGCGACACGTGGCCGCGGACGTACCAGTCGCCGTCGGTGAGCTTGCGGACGGACGCGGCGCGCGGGTCGGTCTCGTCCTCGATCTCGCCCACGACCTCCTCGAGGATGTCCTCAACGGTGACGATCCCCACGGTCCGCCCGTACTCGTCGGAGACCACCGCGATCGAGCTGCGCTGGCGCTGTAGCTCGGCCAGCAGATCGTCGAGGGCCTTGGTCTCCGGGAAGATCGGGACCTCCCGGAGCGCGGGCTCGATCGAGGTGTCCGGGCCCGCGTTCATATAGAGGCGCACGAGGCTGTTGTTGTGGACCACGCCGCGAACGCGGTCCGGGTTGTGGTCCTCGATCACGACCAGGCGCGTGTGCCCGGAGGTGATACATCGCTGGAGCGCGTCCTCGACCGACTCGCCCGCATTGACCGTCACGACGGCCGGGATTGGCGTCATCACCTCGCGAGCCTCCTGCTCGTGCAGATGGAACACGCCGCTCAGGTGCCCGGCCTCATCGGGATCGAGGCCACCGCCGGTCGCCGACTGGGAGATGATGATCTTGAGGTCGTCTGAGGTGTGCTGCTCGGCGAGGGACGCCGACGAGCCGCCGAGCCGACTCGCGATCCAGGTGGCGATCGCGGTGAGGCCGACCGTGAACGGCGCGCTGATCGCCCGGAAGACGCCCAGCGGGCGCGATAGGAGCCTGAGCGTTCTCTCCGCCCGCGGGATTGCGATCAGCTTCGGCGTCAACTCGCCGAACGTGATGTGGAGCGATGTGACGACGACGAAGGCGATGACTACGGCGATCGTCGTGGCCACTGCGTGCGCGAGGCCGCCGAAAGCGGGCTCGAGGAGCCTGGACAACAACGGCTCGCCCAGGAAATCGATGCCGATCGAGCAGAGAGTGACCCCGACCT
>VAYL01000039.1:0-2423 GCA_005884305.1 Actinomycetota bacterium | reverse complement strand
AGCACGAGGAGGACCAGCAGAACTAGAAGGAGCGCGCTCATGGCCCGGTCAGCGCCCTCCGCGGGAAGCGGTTTGCCCTATGCGGCCGCGTACTCGGAGGTTGGTCGTCGTCGCTCATCGGGCCCGGCGCCGCCAAGGCTAGCAAGGGGTCCGGTGCTCTCCTCGGGCTCTCGCGGACGCGGAGACGCGGCCCGGCGCGGGCAGCTCGGGCTAGTGTCTTCGGGCATGTCCGGCGATGTAATCCAATCATCCAGGGAAACCGCGGCCGACCGGGGGCTCGATCAACGGGAGGCGCCGTATCTCGATGCCATCGTCGCCTACGCCGCGCGCGACCCCGGGCGGTTTCACGTTCCGGGGCACAAGGGCGGCGAGGGCGCGGACCCCGAGCTCGTCGCGGCACTGAGCGAGGGAGCGTTCCAGCACGACATCCCGGCGGGAATCGAGGGGGTCGACGTCGGGCCGGACTCGCCGTTTCAACGGTCCCAGCGGCTCGCCGCGCAGGCATGGGGAGCGCGGCGCAGCTGGTTCTTGATCAGCGGCGCCTCGCAGGGAAACCACGCCGCCTGTCTCGCGCTGCGCCATGCCGGACGCAAGGTCGTCGCGCAGCGAAACGTGCACTCGAGCACCGTGGACGGCATCGTGCTCGCCGGGCTCGAGCCGGCGTTCGTCGCCCCCGAGCTCGACGCCGAGCTCGGCATCGCCCACTGCCTGACGCCGGAGTCCCTCGCTCGGGCGCTCGACCGCTGTCCGGACGCGGTCGCCGCGCTCACCGTGTCGCCCACCTACTTCGGCGCGGTCGCGGACGTGCGAGGGCTCGCGCGCGTGGCGCACGAGCGCGGCGTGCCCCTGATCGTCGACGAGGCGTGGGGCGCGCATATGCGCTTCTCCCAAGAGCTGCCCGACAGCGCGCTCGAGTGTGGCGCCGACCTGGTGCTCTCCTCGGTCCACAAGCTGTTCGGCAGCCTCACCCAGTCGGCGATCCTGCACCTGGGCCGCGACGAGCTGATCGACGCCGACGTAGTCGACCGCTGCGTCACCCTCACGGAGTCCACCAGCCCGAGCGCACTGCTCACCGCGTCGCTGGATGCAGCGCGCCGCCAGGCGGCGGTCCGGGGTGCCAAGCTCCTGGCCGAGACCGTCGCGGGGGTCGAGCGGGCACGCGAGGCCATCCGTGGAATCCCCGGACTCGACGTTTTGGACGAGCGGCTTATCGGGCGCCCCGGAGTCCACGATTGGGATCCCCTGCGGCTCGCGGTGGACGTTCGGCGCACGGGGAGCACCGGCATCCGTATCGCGAAGCTGATGCGCGAGCTCGATGACGTGAACCTCGAGCTCGAGTCCGAGAACGTGATCGTGGCGGTGTTCGGGGCGGGCGAGAACGCGGCCGACAGCGCAACGCGGCTCGTGAACTCCCTGCGTCACGCTGTCGAGACGCTCGGCGCGGAGCACGAGCCTCCCAAGCGCCCGTTCACGCCTCCGCCGCCCTGGGGCTCGCTGGAGCTCCCACCGCGGGAGGCCTTCTTCGGCCCGCAGGAGGTCATCCCGTTTGCCGAGGCCGTCGGGAGGGTCGCCGCCGAGTCGCTGGCCGCGTATCCCCCGGGCATCCCCAATGTCCTCCCCGGCGAGCGGCTGACCCAGGAGACCGTCGACTACATCAACGAGGTCGTCGAGCACGGCGGCTGGGTGCGCGGCGCCGTGGACCGGTCGCTGAAGACGATTCGGGTGGCCAGGTGAGCGAAGCCTGGGGCATCGACTCTGAGTACGGCCGCCTCACGGACGTCCTCGTCTGTCCCCCCGACAACTTCAGATGGCTCCCGACGAGCGCGATCAGCCGCGCCACGCTGGAAAGCGGACGACGGTTCGAGCCGGAGGCAGCCCGCGCTCAGCACGGCGAGCTCGTGTCCGCTTACGAGCAGGCCGGCGTCACGGTGCACCGTCTCGAGCCGGATCTCGCGCTCCCGTACCAGGTCTTCGCCCGCGACTCGAGCGTCATGACGCCGTGGGGCGCCTTCATCACGCAGCTTAAGCAGTGGTGGCGGCGCGGTGAGTACGCGCCGGCGATCCGCTTCTACCAGGACGCAGGCATCCCGATCTGGCGGATGGCGACCGCCGGGGCGATCGAGGGCGGGGACGTGATGGTGGTCGAGCATGGCAGCGTGGTGATCGGGAACGGCGAGGAGCGCACCGAGGACCCGGCGGCGCGCCAGCTGGCCGCGTGGTTCGAGGCGGAGGGTTGGGAGGCTCGAGTCGAGCCCATCCCCGGCGTCTTCGTCCACATCGATGTCCTGATGGCGGTGGTGGCGCCCAAGCTCGCGGCCGTTTGCACTGACCTCGTGTCCGGTGGGCTCGTGCGCTGGCTGAAGGAGAAGGGGTTCGAGATCCTAGAGGTGCCGCCCGAGGACGCGTTCACCCTCGGTGTCAAC
>VAYL01000200.1:376-3916 GCA_005884305.1 Actinomycetota bacterium | reverse complement strand
CGGACTTGCCGTGGAAGCTCTCGAGATCCGGAGGATCGGTCGTGGCCGGCGAGCCATCCGGGTGCTTGTTGTCGTACCAGCAGTTGCTGAGGTGGTTCGGCTCGGGGATCGACCCCTCGGCGAGATCGCCGTTGGTCGGATTGCCGTAGGACCCGTTGTCCGAGAGCGTGTTGCCGAAGATCTGGTTGGCCCAATCCCAGTAGATGCACGTGCCCGGGAGCTGTGTGCCGCCCTGGCAGTGCGCAATCGGTGGAGGCGTGTCGGTGTCGGGGTAAGGCACGAGCAGGATGCCCCAGCCGTTATTGCGGGTCACGGTGTTGTTCGCGATCGTGTCGGCGCGCCCGCCCGCGATGATGATTCCCGACCCGATGGGCGATGGGGTGGTGAGCGGGGTGTGGGAGTTGTTGTTGTCGTGCACGCTGTTGCGCTCGAAGATCGTGCACGAGTAGGTGCCCGTCGGGCCCTTGCCGCCCTTCGGGCAGGCCCCGTTCTGCGGTGAGGGCGCGTCGTCGTTGTTCTGGCTGTTGGTGACGATGCCGCTGGCGTTGTGGTCCCACTCGGAGTCCTTCAGCACCAGCGGTCCGCCGGCGTTCGTCCCCGAGTAGCCGAGGGCGTTGTACTGGAAGTGAGAGTCGGTGACCACCGAGTGGCACACCTGCTGGCAGGCGCCGATGTAGACGCCCGCGTCGTTCATGTTCGACGCGTAGGAGTGGGCGAGCCTGCCGGGGCCCTTCGCGTTGGAGACGAACTCGCCGTATGAAGCCTGATGCTCGCGCGCCGGGTCGTAGTAGGTCGTGGTGGCCGACAGGTACTTGCCCCACCAGGCACCCATCCCGATCTTCCCGGAGCCGTCCCCGCCGTTCCACCAGATCTGATTGCCCTCGCCGAGGAAGTTGCACGCGGTGAGGTTGTCGATGGAAACGCCGCTCGCCTTGGCGACGACGATCCCGTTGCGGCCGACCGGCTTGCCACCCGCGCCCTTCGGCCCGTAGGCCTGCTTCTTGGGATTCGAGGTGCAGGGTTTTTGCGCGCCGGGCTTGGTGCCGTCGACGATGACCCGGTTGCGGTTCATCCCGCGAATGTGCAGGCCGTTCGTCTGGATCAGGACCCCCGAGCCCGACTCGTCCGGGGGAGCGTGGTGGCGCTTTGAGTAGTCGGCACGCGGGTGGTAGTCGCCCGGCCCGATCAGGATCCAGTCGCCCCGGTGCGCCGCGTCGACGGCCCGCTGGATCGAGTGGTATTGCCCGCGAACGCCGCGATAGGTGCCGACCCGCAGCACGTGCGTCTTCGCGCCCGCCGCCGGCGTGACCGCGAGCATGACCGCGACTCCTCCCATCGCCACAGCCCCGACTGCTGCGCGCAGCGCGCGAGTACCCCAACCCCTCACTCCCATCAGCCGAGAGCGGTTGAGATTTCGGCGGCTGCGCGCTCCCCCGAGCGAATCGCGCCGTCCATGTAGCCGATCCACTCGGGGGTCAGCTCCGAGGCGGCGAAGTGCACGCCGTCGACGGACTTGCCGGCGACGTGACCGATGCTGGTGATGACGCCTGGCGGGTTGTACGAACCGTAGGCGCCCCGGGTGAACGGCTCCGCCGCCCACACCAGCTCCAGATACCGGCGAGGATGGCGCGCGCGCTCGCCGAAGTAGCGGGCGAATGACTCGAGGGCCGCGTGGCGTCGCGCCCGCGGCGACTTGTCGTAGAAGGCGCTTCCCGCATCGCCTTCGAAGAACCCCACCAGCACGCCCGGCCTGCCGTCGGGCGGCGAGTTGTCGTAGGTGATCTTCACCGGGCCCGTATCGCTGATCGCGAACCCGTTGAGGCCATGCGGTCGCCAGAACGGCGCGTCGTAGATGGCGTTGCACTTGATCGCGGTGCCCATCGGCTGCCGCTGCGCCAGTTGCGCGTGAGACGGGAGCAGGGGAGGGTGGAACGCGATCCGATCCACGAGCGGCGGCGGCACGGCGACGAGCACTTGCCTGCACCGCCATCGTCTCCGGTCGCGGGTCGCGACGACGAATCCCCCGCGCCTGCGGCGAATCGACTCCACCGGGGCCTTCAACACAACCCGGCGGCCGAGCTTGTGGGCGAGCCGTTTCGAGAGCTGCTGCGTGCCGCCGACGAACCGGATCGACTGCGCGTCCCCGACCAGCGTGAACACGTCCCCGCCCACGCTGTGGATGGCGGAGAGCAGGTCCAGCAGCGAAACCTCGTTCGCCTCGGCGCCGTAAACGCCCTCGACGACGAGCTGAATCAGCCACCGCGCATCGGCGGTGTGCGCGTTCGCGTCGGTCCAGGTCTCGATCGTCTCCGAGTCCCACTGCTCGGCTTTGGGAGCCTTCCACGGCTCATCGCCGACCTGGGCGGCCATGGAGTTGAGCCGTGTGATCATCACCTCGAGCTCCACAAGCGACGCAGGGTTGACGGGCGGGACGTCCCCGCTCCAGCGGGTGAGCTTGCCGTTGCGGTACATCAGGTTGTCGCCCTTGGAGTAGGTCTCGAAGGTCTTGATCCCCATCTCCTTCGCCAGCGCGAGGACCTTGTCCTGACCCGGCCCGGCCCACTGGCCACCCAGCTCGACCACCTTGTTATGAGCGATCCGATGGTCGTAGGTCCGACCGCCGACCCGGTCGCGCGCCTCCAGCACGACCACCGAATGGCCGCCGCGATGGAGCTGGCGCGCCGCCGACAGCCCTGCCAGCCCTGCGCCGATCACGACGACGTCAACGCTTGCCTCGACTCGGTGTCCCGCGGCCCTCGCGGAGCCGCCGAGCCCGGTTCCGACCAGCCCGGCCGCGGCGGCGCTCGACGCCGACATGGCCGCGAACTGGCGGCGGCTCAGCCGCCTCGACCCCGGCTTCGATCCCTCCTTTGCCACGGGGCGATCGTAGGCGCGTCGCCCGCGCCCCGCGCCAATCGATCTTTTTACCGAATCTTCATGTTGGGGATGGCAGGCTTCCGCGCCATGCGAGGGGCACGCCATGGACGTGAGGACAAGCAACTGCAGCATGAGCACGACCTCGAATTCGCCCGTCAGGAGTGCGAGCGCGCTCGCGAGAAAGCGGCGGCGGGGCTGCGAGAGGCGTCCGAGCAGGCGGCCACCGGGAGTCTTGACACCGCGCTGAAGCGCGCGGCGGCGGCCCTCGGCGATCTCGAGGAGGCCCGGCGCGCCTGCGAGCGCTGGAACAGCCTCCATCCGATCGACTGAGGCGCGCCCCGGCCCCCAGGGCTAGTCCGCGCACCGACTAGATTCCGGGCCATGGAGCTCGCGAAGATCGCGGAGCGCGCCGTCGAGGCGGCGACAGCCGCCGGCGCCGGCGACGCCGAGGCATACGTCCAGGACTCGGTCGGCCGCGAGATCCGCGTGTTCGACGGCGAGGTCGAGAGCCTCACCGACGCCGGGCAGCGCGGCCTGGGCGTGCGGTGCTGGATCGACCATCGCTCCGGCTATGCCTACGGGACCGACCTGACCGAGGACGGCTTGCGCGACATCGCCGCCAGCGCCGTGGAGGCCGCCCGCGTCGCCGATCCCGACGAGTTC
>VAYL01000200.1:0-305 GCA_005884305.1 Actinomycetota bacterium | reverse complement strand
TGGAGCTCGCCCAGGCGATCGAGCGCACCGCCCGCGCTGCGGACGATCGCGTCGTCGCCGTCGAGACCACCGTCTATGCGGACGAGGAGCAGCGCGTCGCGCTCGCCTCGTCGGCTGGGTTGTCAGGCGCGTGGGAGGCGACGACGGCGTTCGCGTACCTCCAGGCGATCGCCGAGTCCGACGGCGACAAGCAGACCGGACTTGGGTTCGGCATGGGGCGCTCGCCGCAGGCGCTGGATGCTGAGGAGATCGGCCGTGAGGGCGCCGAGCGAGCGACCTCGCTCCTGGGCGCGGCCAAGCCCGAC
>VAYL01000199.1:4220-8326 GCA_005884305.1 Actinomycetota bacterium | reverse complement strand
CTCCATGCACGAGACCAACCTGCGCGAGCCGATGCGCGCGGGCGTCACCGATGGCGAGCTCGAGGAGATCGTGCGAGGCGCGGTCTGGCGGAAGGAGCTGAAGCACCACGTGAACGAGCCGGGGTTCCGCCCGCCACCGCGGACGATGAGCGCCATCGGGGGCTGATGCGGTTCAACCTGCGCGAGCTCGCGGGCGGCCTCGGTGACACCGGGCTTTTCATCCCGATCGCGGTTGCGATGATCACGCTGAACGGGCTCAATGCGACCGCCGTCTTCGCGGTCGCAGGGCTCGCCTACATCGCCACCGCCCTGTACTTCCGGGTGCCGGTCCCGGTCCAGCCGCTGAAGGCGTTCGCCGCCGCGGCGATCGCTCTCGGGCTGAGCGCGGAGACTCTCGCTGCCGGGGCCCTGCTGATGGCGGTCGCGATGGCGGTGCTGGCGGTGACCGGCACCGCGAGCTGGCTCGCCCAGCGCTTCCCCACGGCGCTCGTGCGTGGGATCCAGGCGAGCGTCGCGCTGCTCTTGGCCAAGGCCGCAATCGAGCTCGCCCAGAAGGGCAACTGGGATGGCCTGCCATCGATCGATCCCACCGTGAGCCTCATCGTGGCCGCGGCCTGCTGCCTGCTGCTGCTCGCGGTGGCCGGGGATCGCTGGCTACCGGGAAGCCTGATGTTGCTCGGCGCCGGCGCCGCGATCGGGATCGGCGTGGACGGTCTGCCATCGGGCGTCGGTGCGGGACCGCAGGCGATCTCGCTGTCCCTCCCGTCGGGCTCCGCCTTCGCCACGGCCCTCACCACGCTCGTCCTCGCGCAGATCCCGCTCACATTCGGAAACTCCGTCGTCGCGACCTCCGACGCCGAGCGCGAGTACTTCGGCAAGCGGGCGCGGCGCGTCGACCCGCGGCGGCTTGCGTCCTCCATCTCGATCGCGAATGTCGCGGCCGGCCTGACCGGCGGGCTCCCGGTCTGTCACGGCGCGGGCGGCGTAACTGCCCACTACCGGCTCGGGGCTCGCACCGCCGGGGCGACCCTGATGGTCGGCGCGATCTACGTGACGCTGGGGCTGGCGCTCGGTGCCTCGCTGCCGGCGTTCCTGCACCTGCTTGCGCCGCCGGCGCTCGCCGGGATGCTTCTGTTCGTCGCGATTCAGCACGCGATCCTCGCGGGCAAGCTCGAGCGCGCCGACGATCGAGTGCTCGCGGCCGGGATCGGGCTGATCACGCTCCTCACCGGCAACCTGGCGATCGGGGCCGGCGCGGGAATCGCAGTCCTCGTGGCCCGTGCCGGGCTGCGCCCCGTGATCGGAGCGCCGCAACCCGCGCAGCCCGAATGGCAGGATCCCGGCGGAACCGAGACCGCGAGGAGCACGAGATGAATGCCACCGAATGGGTGCGCCGTTTCGCCACTGAGGTAGGAGCTCAGCCGCCAACGGACGAGGAGCTCGATCAGATCCTGAAGCTGGCGGCGATCGCCGCACACGGCTCTGAGCGCACGGCCGCGCCGGTGGCGTGCTGGATCGGCGGGCAAACCGGGCGCTCCCCGGAGTCCCTGCGCGAGATCGCGAAGGACATCAACCCGGGCGCGGAGGACTGACCTCTCACCGTTTGGGCGCGCCGTCTTCGATTGTGGTCGCAGGACGACACAAATCGACGACGGCGGCCTCGCTGGCGGCAAGTCACGCGATGCGGTCAGGGCGGGTATAGACGTTCACGCGCCCCGCCCGCGCGAATCCGCACAGCGTCATGCCGCGGTCGGCCGCCAGCTCGACCGCCAGTGAGCTCGGTGCGCCGACGCCGACCAGGATCGGGGCGCCTGCCACCGCCGCCTTCTGCACCAGCTCGAACGACAGGCGGCCGCTGACGCACAGCACACGGTCCTCGAGCGGAACGAGACCATCGATGAGCGCCCGGCCGATCACCTTGTCCATTGCGTTGTGGCGGCCGACGTCCTCGCGGGCGATGAGCAGCTCCCCGTTCTCGTCAAAGAGACCCGTGGCGTGCAGTCCGCCGGTCCGCTCGAAGGTGGGCTGGCGCAGGCGGTCCGGCAGCGCAGCGAGGAGTGCCCGCGGAACGACCGCGCCATCGGGGAGCGGTGCCGAGTGAACGGCGACCTCCTCGAGCGCCCCCTTCCCGCAGACGCCGCATGACGACGTCGTGGGGCTCGCGGGTCAGCGGGCCGCCCACCTCCACGGCGTTGGCAGCGAGGTCCTCCGGCGGCTCGGCTCGGCGGGGCGAGTCGATGAGCCCCTCCCCAAAGAGAAAGCCCAGCGCGAGCTCGGAGTCGTGCCCCGGCGTTCTCATTGTCACCGCGAGCGGCCGCCCGTCGACCCGGATCTCAAGCGGCTCCTCGACCGCCACGTGGTCGGTGCGCCCGTCATGCTCGACCGTCGCGTACGTGCGCCCGGCGAAGGTGCCGGGATCGGGTGAGGCGGAATCGCTCATCGGCTCGGCGCCGGGGCCATCAACCTCTCGGCCGTCGCGAGGTCGCCCGGGTCGTTGACGTTGAAGACGATCCAGTTCGGATCCCCGAAGCCGGCGAGCTCATCGGGGCCGAGGACCAGCGGGTCGAGGGCGTCGATCGCCTCGCGCAGCGGCTCGTCTCGCTCGGCGGCACGTTCGAGCCCCGCCGCCACGCCCGGCTCATAGCGAGCGAGGAGCGGCTGCGTGCGTCCGTCAACCTTCACGAGCGCGATCCGGGCGGTGAGCTGTGCGAGAACCGACACGAGTTGCGCGGGCACGAACGGCATGTCGCATGCGAGGACGACGACCGGCCCGCCCGCGGCCTCGAGCGCGGCGGCGATCCCGGAGGCCGGGTGCGACCGGCCGTCCTCGTCGCTTATAACGCGGCAGTCGAGGTCTGGAAGCTCGGAGTCCTTCTTCGCGACGACGATCGGCTCCAAGCCGGCCGCCGCAACCGATTCGAGTGGATACGCGATGAGTGGTCGCCCGGCGAGCTCCAGCGTGGCCTTCGGCCTGCCCATGCGCGAGCTTCTCCCGCCCGCGAGCACCGCCCCGACCAGCGCCTCGTTGCGGTCCCCGGCTGAGGTGCGAGAGGACATGGCTTCAGTCTGGCAGCGATCATCCATTCGGATGGAGCGTGAGCTTCTCGACATCGAAGTCGCCCGGCAAGCGGTGCTGGACCGAGTGCGGCCGCTCGACGCCGAGGACGTCGCCCTTGACGAGGCGCTCGGCCGGGTGCTCGCCGAGGACGTCTCGAGCACCGACGCGATCCCGCCCTTCGACAACTCCGCGATGGACGGGTTCGCCGTCCGCTCCGAGGACACGCGCGAGGCCTCCCCGGAAGCCCCGATCACGCTGCGGGTGGTCGACGAGTCGCGCGCGGGACTTCCGGCCGCTTCCGTCGCCGGTCCGGGCGAGGCGATCGCCATCTCGACGGGGGCCGCGATGCCGGCCGGGTGCGACGCGATCGTGCGGATCGAGGAGACCGAGCATCGCGACGGCTCGATTTTCGTCTCCGGTCCGGTCGATCCGGGGCGCGACGTCAGGCGCGGGGGTGACGACGTGCAGGCCGGCGAGGTGGTGCTCCGCCGTGCCGCGGTGCTGGGCCCCTCGGAACTCGGCGTGCTCGCGCGCCGGCGCATCTTGCGCGCGCCAGCCACGGCTCTCGGTGCTCACCACCGGCGATGAGCTCGTCGAGCCGGGGAGCGAGCTGGGGCCGGGCCAGATCCGCGACGCCAACGCGCACTCGGTCCCGGCGCTGGCGCGCTCGGCCGGCGCGATGGTTGCCGCGGTGCGCCACACCGGCGACGACCCGGAAGCGACGCGGGAGGCGATCCGCGAGTCGCTCGCCGCGGACGTCGCCGTCGTCTGCGGCGGCGTTTCGGTCGGGGAGCACGACCACGTCCGTCCCGCGTTCGCCGCGCTCGACGTCGAGGAGGTGTTCTGGGGGCTGGCCCTGCGCCCGGGCCGACCGACGTGGTTCGGGACCACGGCCGATGGGACACTCGCGTTCGGGTTGCCGGGCAACCCGGTGTCCGCTGTCGTCACGTTCATCCTCCTGGCCCGCCCCGCGCTGCTGGCGATGGCCGGCGCCGAACCCGGGCGCCATCGCTCCACCGCCGTGCTCGACGCTCCCTACCTCAAGCGG
>VAYL01000199.1:3281-3923 GCA_005884305.1 Actinomycetota bacterium | reverse complement strand
GGACACATCGTCGAGCCTGGCGCGCGCCGCCAGGCGCGTCCAGACGCCGTCAGAACGGGCCGTGCGTGCGTGAGTCGCCACTAGCATGCCCGGCGTGACTCGCTCGATGACGGTTCGGGTCCGCCTGTTCGCCGTGCTGCGGCAGCGCGCCGGGCGCGAGTCCGTCGATGTAGAGCTCGAGGAGGGTTCGACCGTGGCGGACGCCCTGTCCGTGCTCGGCAAGGAGCCGGGGCTGACCGACGTCCTCGCCCGGGTCCCGGTGCGGATGGCGGTGAACCGCGATTACGCCGAGCCGGAGACAGTGCTGTCGCCCGACGACGAGCTCGCGCTGGTGCCCCCCGTCAGCGGCGGCACGGATCCGCACGTCCGCGTCGGCGCGGACCCGATCTCGCTGGAGGACGTTGCCGCCCGGGTGGTCGACCCGAGCGCGGGCGCGGTGGTCACCTTCCAGGGCTTTCCGCGCGACGTGCCGCAGCTCGACTACGAGGCGTACGGCGAGATGGCGGAGGAGCGCATCGCGACGATCCTGGCCGACTGTGTCGAGCGGCATGGCCTGGTGGTGGCCGCGGCCGAACACCGCACCGGCGCGGTTCCGGCGGAGGAAGCGAGCGTCGTCGTCGCTGTCTCGGCCCCGCACCGGCC
>VAYL01000199.1:0-3230 GCA_005884305.1 Actinomycetota bacterium | reverse complement strand
CGCAGACGTGAGCGACGAACCCCGGCTCACCCACATCGACGAGACCGGGAGCGCCCGGATGGTCGACGTGGGCGAAAAGGACGCGACCGCGCGACGCGCCGTCGCCGAAGCGCGACTGCGGATGTCGCCCGAGACGGCGGGGGCGGTCGAGAACCGCAACGCGCCGAAGGGGGACGTCATCGGGACCGCTCGGATCGCCGGCATCCAGGCGGCCAAGCGTGCCGGCGAGCTGATCCCGCTGGCCCACCCCCTCCCGCTCACGCACGTCGACGTGGAGATCCGGGTGGGCGCCGCGGAGGGCGTCGTGGACATCGTCACCGAGGCGAAGACCATCGGGCGCACCGGCGTCGAGATGGAGGCGATGACCGGCTGCGCGGTCGCCGCGCTGACCGTCTACGACATGACGAAGGGCATCGAGCGCGGGATCGTCATCGAACGCATCTCGCTGCGAGAGAAGTCCGGGGGCAGGAGCGGCGAGTGGCGCCGTCCCGCCACCGAGTAGCCGTGCGCGCGGCGATCATCACCGTCAGCACCTCGAAGTCCGAGGCCGGCGGCGAGGGCGATGAGAGCGGCGCGCGCTTGGCCGAATTCGCCGCGGAGCTCGGTGCGGAGATCGCCGGCCGCGAGGTGGTCGCCGACGATCGCGCGCTGATCGCCGAACGGCTGCGCCATTGGGTCGACGACGAGAACTGCGACGTGGTGCTGACGACCGGCGGCACCGGCGTCGCCCCGACCGACGTCACCCCGGAGGCGACCTGCGACGTGATCGAGCGTGAGGCGCCCGGGATCGCCGAGGCGATGCGCGCCGCCTCCCGTGAGCACACTCCCCACTGGATGCTTTCGCGCGGTGTCGCTGGAATCCGCGGCCGCACGCTTATCGTGAACTTCCCGGGCAGCCCGCGCAGCATTGACCAGGCCGGCGCGGCGATCGCGGACGCACTGCCGCACGCGCTGGAGCTGCTGGCGGGACGACACGGGGGACATTAAGCCCGGCGCGTCGCCAGCTCAAGCGTGGGATAGGCAAGTAGGGGGCGGCCTCCGCCCAAAGTGAACGCCTTAGCCGGGTCAACGCAATCCAGTCCCGCTTTTTGGGACTGGATTGCATTGACCAGCGCTTCTGGGTGCTCGGGACCGCCCGTGTGCCCTCCGCGGGGCCACGACGCCCGGGCGCATCGCTGACACGTTGGTTCGCCACCCACCCCGCGCGGGTAGTGGTCGTCCGCCCGACGAACCCGACTCGAGGAGGCACACGGATGAAGGCGGTGACATGGCATGGGCGGCGCGACGTTCGTGTCGAGCCAGGAGCCGACCGACGTGATCGTCAAGGTCACGTCCTCCGGGATCTGCGGCTCCGATCTGCACCTGTACGAGCTCCTGGGCCCGTTCCTCGGCAAGGGCGACATCCTCGGGCACGAGCCGCTGGGCGTCGTCGAGGAGCTGGGCCCGGACGTTCGCGAGCTCGAGGTCGGCGACCGGGTGGTCGTCCCCTTCAACGTCTCCTGCGGAACGTGCTTCATGTGCGAGCAGGGGCTGCACTCGCAATGCGAGACGACGCAGGTCCGCGAGCACGGCTCGGGCGCGGCGCTGTTCGGCTACACCAAGCTCTACGGCGAGGTGCCCGGCGGGCAGGCCGAATACCTGCGGGTGCCGTTCGGGAACACGCTTCCGGTCAAGGTGCCGGAGGGGCCGCCGGACGACCGCTTCGTCTACCTCTCCGACGTGCTGCCGACCGCGTGGCAGGCGGTCGAGTATGCGGCGATCCCGGAGGGCGGTTCGGTCGCCGTCTTCGGGCTCGGCCCGATCGGGCAGATGTCCTGCCGCATCGCAAAGCGCCGCGGCGCCCGCGTGATCGGCGTCGACCTCGTATCGGAGCGCCTGGCGCTGGCCGGCAAGTACGACGTGGAGCTCATCGACGCCGAGGAGACCGAGGACGTCCCCGAGGCGATCCGCGAGCTCACCGGCGGGCGCGGCACGGACTCGGTCATCGAGGCGGTGGGGATGGAGGCACACGGAGACCAGATCGGCAAGGCCGCGCACGGTGCGGCAGCGCTCCTGCCTGACTCCGTTGCGCAGAAGGTGTTCGAGAAGGCCGGGATCGACCGGCTGCGCGCGCTGTACGACGCGATCGCAACGGTGCGGCGCGGCGGCACACTCTCGATCTCGGGCGTCTACGGCGGCGCGCTCGATCCCCTGCCGATGATGGATCTCTTCGACAAGCAGATCCAGATCCGCATGGGTCAGGCGAACGTCCGCCGCTGGACCGACGACATCCTGCCGCTCCTGACCGAGGACGGCGATCCGCTCGGGACGGAGGACTTCGCGACTCACAAGCTGCCGCTCGAGCAGGCACCCGAGGCCTACGAGATGTTCCAGAAGAAGGAGAACGGCGCCATCAAGGTGCTGCTTCAGCCATAACCACGACAAGGAGGCGACATGTCCGACCGCGATCTTCAAGAGCAGCTCACCAAGTACCTCACCGACGTCCACTCCATCGAGGAGCAGGCGCTGGTGCAGCTGCGGCGGGCACCGGAGATCGCCGGCGACCCGGAGATCTCCGAGGCGTTCTCGCAGCATCTGCATGAAACCGAGCGCCAGGAGGAGCGCATCCGCGAGCTGCTCGCGGCGGCGGACGCCAAGCCCTCCATGGCCAAGGACGTCGCCGGCAAGGCCGGCGGCATGGGGATGCTGCTGTTCGCCAAGTTCCAGCCCGACACTCCAGGCAAGCTCGTAGCTCACGCCTACTCCTACGAGCACATGGAGCTCGCGGCGTACGAGCTCCTGCGCCGGGCGGCGGAGCGCGCGGGCCAGCCAGAGGTCGTCTCGGCCGCGCGCCACATCGGCGACGAGGAGCGGCGCATGGCCGGGCGCCTGGAGAGCGTCTTCGACCGCGCGGTCGAGGCGTCGCTGCGCGAAGTGGACCCTGACGACCTAACCGAGCAGCTGCGCAAGTACCTCGCCGACGCGCACGCGATCGAGATGCAGGCGATCCAGATGCTCGAGCGTGCACCCAAGATCACCGAGCCCGAGAGTCTGGCCCAGCTGTACGAGGAGCATCTGGACGAGACGCGTGGCCACGAGCGGCGCGTGAGCGAGCGGCTCGAAGCGATCGGCGGATCAACGTCGCTGCTGACGGACGCCGGGATGCGCCTCGGCGCGCTGAACTGGGGCGGCTTCTTCCAAGCCCAGCCGGACACCCCCGCGAAGCTCGCGGGCTTCGCCTATGCGTTCGA
>VAYL01000069.1 GCA_005884305.1 Actinomycetota bacterium | reverse complement strand
CACGAGCAGGTGCGGGAACGTGCCGGGCACGTCGCTTCGCATCCGGAAGCCACACACCCGGCAGTAGCTCGCGACGCGCTCCTCCGCAACCGCCGCACCGGTCATGGCGATCCTGCGATCCGGGAGCTCCGAGTCGCGGCCGGGGACGATCGGGCCTAGCACGGCCTGCGCGTATAGGCGCGCTAGCGACGGCGGCGACGTGAGCTCGGTGGTCTCGCTCATGCTCCCAGCAGCTGCTGACCGCAGACCCGGACCACGTTGCCGTTGACGCCGCCCGACGCCGGGCTCACCAGCCAGGCGATCGTCTCGGCGACGTCGACGGGCTGGCCGCCCTGGATCAGGCTGTTCATGCGCCGGCCCGCCTCCCGGGTGCCGACGGGCATCGCCTCGGTCATCTTGGTCTCGATGAACCCCGGCGCGACGGCATTGACGGTGACCCGGCGCTCACGCAGGACCGGCGCGAGCGCCCGGACCATCCCGATTACCCCGGCCTTGCTCGTCGCGTAGTTGGTCTGGCCGCGGTTGCCCGCGATCCCGCTGACCGACGAGACCGAGGCGATGCGCCCGTCGTCGCCGAGCAATTCGCCCTCCAGCAGCGCCCCGTTGATGCGCTCCTGGGCCGAGAGGTTGACCTCGAGCACTCCGTCCCAACCCTCGGGCGGCATCCGCGCGATCGTCCGGTCCCGCGTGATGCCCGCGTTGTGCACGAAGACGTCGATCCGCCCGCCGCGCTCGCCGATGTGGTCGGCGAGTCGCTGCGGGGCGCCGGCGTCGGTGATGTCGAGTGCAAGCGAGGTCCCGCCGATGCGGTTCGCGACCTCCGCAAGGGCCTCCCCCGCCGGCGGCACGTCGATGCACAGCACCTCGGCGCCCTGGCCGGCAAGGGTCTCGGCGATCGCCTCGCCGATCCCGCGCGCCGCGCCGGTGACCGCCGCCGAGCGCCCGGCGAGCGGCCGCTCCCAGTCCTCCGGCACGGTTACCGAGTCGGCTGCCTGGATGTGAATCGCCTGCCCATCCACGTAGGCCGAGCGGGCGGACAGCAGGAATCGCAACGTCGACTCCATCGCGCCCTCGCCGCCGGCGGCCACCTCCACCAGCTGCGCAGTCGATCCGTACCGGCCGATCTCCTTCGCCACGGAGCGCGCGAAGCCCTCGATCGCGCGCTGCGCCGTGGCGGCCCCGACGGAATCGGCCTCGATCGCCGGCGTGGTGAGCACGACCACCCGCCCGTTGCGCTTCAGCGACGCGATCGTCGGGTGAAAGAAGTCATAGAGGGCGCGCAGCCGCTGGGTCGAGTCGATTCCGGTCGCGTCGAAGACCAGCGCCGCCGGGCGGTCGTCGCCATCGCCCGCGGTCTTGGCGTCGACAAGGCGAGCGCCGATCGAGCGCATCACCTCGTGGACGGCCTCCCGGAGGCGGCCGCCGCGGGCCTCGCCGAATACGACGGGCCCCGTGACAACCGGCATGCCTGGCTCGTGACGGTCCAGCCGCGGCGGGGCGGGCAGGCCGAGTCGCTTGACGACGGCGCCGCCGAGCGCCGAGTTGGCGAGGGCCTGGTAGCGGTCGGCGCTCATCCCCGCCGCTCCATGATCGCCGCCACTCCCATCCCGCCTGCGGCGCAGATCGAGATCAGCCCGCGCCCGGACCCGCGCTCGGCGAGCAGCTTCGCCAGCGTTGCGACGATCCGCGCCCCGGTCGCCCCGAACGGGTGCCCGGCGGCGAGTGATGAGCCGTTCACGTTCAGTTTCTCGCGGTCGATCTCGCCGAGGGGCTCATTCAGCCCCAGCTTGTCCTTGCAGAACGCCGGGTCCTGCCAGGCCTTGAGCGTCATCGCCACCTGCGAGGCGAACGCCTCGTGGATCTCGTAGAAGTCGAAGTCCTGAAGGGTGAGGCGGTTTCGCTCCAGCATGCGCGGGACCGCGTAGAGAGGCGCCTCGAGCAGGCCGGACTCGCCATGCACGTAGTCGACGGCGCCGGTCTCGGCGTCGACGAAGTGGGCCAGCACCGGCAGGTCATGCGCCTCGGCCCAGTCGTCGCTCGAAAGCAGAACCGCCGCGGCGCCGTCGGTGAGCGGCGTGGAGTTCCCGGCGGTCATCGACGCGTCCGAGCCTTCGCCATACACGGGTTTCAGCTTTGCGAGCTGCTCCATCGAGGAGTCGGGCCGCAGGTTGCCGTCGCGCTCGAGGCCGAGAAAGGGCGTGACGAGGTCGTCGAAGAAGCCGCGGTCGTACGCCGCTGCCAGACGCCGGTGGCTCTCGACCGCGATCTCGTCCTGCTCCTCCCGCGTCAGTCCCCAGCGCTTGGTGGAGATGGCCTGGTGCTCCCCCATGGAGAGGCCGGTGCGGGGCTCCTCGTTTCGCGGGATCGCGGGTACCACCTGCCCCGGCCGAAGCCGGCCCAGGAGCGCCAGCCTGCCGGTCGTCGAGCGCGTGCGGTTCAGGTCGAGGAGCAGCTCGCGCAGGTCGTCGTTCAGCTCGATCGGGGCGTCGCTCGTCGTGTCGAACCCGCCCGCGATCCCTGACTCGATCTGGCCGAGCCGGATCTTGTTCGCCACGTGGATCGTCGTCTCGAGGCTCGTCCCGCAGGCCTGCTGGACGTCGTATGCGGGCGTGTCGGCGGCGAGCGCTGAGCCCAGCACGCACTCGCGCGTGAGGTTGAAGTCGCGGCTTCGCTTGAGCACGCCACCGGCGGCGACCTCGCCCAGCCGCTCGCCCTGGAGACCGAATCGCGCGACGAGCCCGTCGAGCGCCGCGGTGAACATGTCCTGATTGGACGCGTGCGCGTACTCGCGGTCGCGGCGCGCGAACGGGATGCGGTTGCCGCCGAGCACGGCGGCGTCGTTCAGAGCATCGGGGCTCATTGCAGAACTTCTTCCCCTACCCGCTCGAGGATCTCCCGCACGTTCGGTAGCTCGTCGCCGATGTCGGCGCTGGAGGTTCCGCTGGCCTCGCCGCCGGGGAGCGCGATCGGCGCCGCGAGCAGCTCGTCGGGGATCCCGAACGCGTCCACGAGGTCCTCCGCGGTCGGGCGCAGGCCGGCGCAGAGGCCGTTGACCGCGCGCGTCAGCATCTTCGCCCGGGTCGAGGAGATCCGCGCGTGCTCCTGGAACCAGGCGCGATCGCGCTCCAGTTCGCTCAGCGCGTAGAGGTCGCAGAGGCGCTCGAGCAGCGCGCGAAGGTCGCCATCGTCCGCGCGCTCGATCGCTGCGCAGAAGTCCTCCAGGATCTCGCGGTGGACGTGGGCCCGCGCGGCCACCAGAACGTGGTCCTGGCAATCGTTGAAGACCTCGAACGGATCGGCGCCGTCCGCGCTCAGCCCGCGCCGCAACCGCCGCGCCGCCCCCGAGAGGACGTGCTCCTCGCGGAAGCGGAAGAGGCCAAGCTGGTAATCGCGATCGAGCAGGTCCTCGTCGCGCTCGCGGCTCGGCACCAGGTCATCGGTGAGCCGCTGAATCACCTCGCGGCCCGCGCTTCGCTCGACGACGGTCTCCCACGCCTGGGAGACCACGAAGCCGGCGGTTGCGAAGGCGCCGAGCTCCTCGAACTCGTCCTGGTAGCCCGTCAGCAGGCTCTTCGCGACCAGTTGCAGCAGGATCGTGTTGTCGCCCTCGAACGTCGTGAAGACATCGGTGTCGGCCTTCAGCTCGCCGAGCCGGTTCTCCGACATGTAGCCGGCCCCGCCGCATGCCTCGCGGCAGACCTGGATGGTCTCGGTCGCGTGCCAGGTGGCGATGGCCTTGAGCCCCGCGGCGCGGGTCTCGAGCTCACGGCGGTCGCGCTCGGCCTCCTCCTCCCCTTCCCCGAGCGACCCGAAGATGCGGTCGAGCTCGGCGACGACGTGTTCCTGCGCAAAGTGGAGCGCGTAGGTCGTCGCGAGCGCGGGCAGCAGGCGTCGCTGGTGGGCGCGGAACTCCAGCAGCGGAAGCTCCTCGGAGTCCGGCGGACCGAACTGCCGCCTCCGGGCGCCGTGGCGGATCGCGATCGTCAGCGCCGACTTGGTGGCGCTGATCGCCGCGCCGCCCACGCTGACCCGCCCCTGGACGAGTGTCCCGAGCATGGTGAAGAACCGGCGGTTCTCGTTCTCGATGGGGCTGCGGTACTCGCCGTCCTCGGTCACCTCCGCGTAGCGGTCGAGCAGAGCGTCGCGATCGACGCGCACGCCGTGGAAGGCGAGGCGGCCGTTGTCGACGCCGTTCAGCCCGAGCTTCTCCCCGCAGTCGAAGATCTCCACGCCCGCAGCCGGCGAGCCGTCCTCGTCGCGGATCGGGACCAGGATCGCGTGGACTCCGCGCGACTCGCCGCCGACGATGAGCTGGCAGAACACGGCGGCCATGCGGCCGTCGCGAGCGGCGTTGCCGATGTAGTCCTTTTGCGCCGACTCGGTTGGGGTCTCGATCACGAACTCCCCGGTGTCGGCGTCCCACGTCGCGGTCGTCTCGACCCGCTGGACGTTCGACCCGTGGCCCGTCTCGCTCATCGCGAAGCAGCCGGGCAGCTCGAGCGAGGCGATCTTCGCCAGATAGGCCTGGTGGTGCTTGCGGGTCCCGAGGTGGTGGACCGCCCCGCCGAAGAGGCCGAACTGAACGCCGCACTTGACCAAGAGCGAGAGGTCGCTATGGGCCAGCGTCTCGAACGACGCGATCGCCGCGCCGACCTGTCCGAGCCCGCCGTATTCCTTCGGGAACAGGAGCGAGGGGCCGCCGGTAGCGGCCAGGATCCGCGCGCGCTCCGACACCTGCTCGCGGTAGCGGTCGGTGGGCGGCGGCGCAGGCGGCTTCGCGAACTCGGGCTGCGAGAGCATTGCCCGTTCGTACTCGCGCACGATCGCGTACCCGCCGTCCAGGAACCGCCGCAGCGCGACCGGATCGACCGACATCTGGTCATCGTCAGGCACGAGCGCTGGGAAACTACCCGCCTCT
Organism: Actinomycetota bacterium; assembly: GCA_005884305.1. Lineage (GTDB taxonomy): Bacteria > Actinomycetota > Thermoleophilia > Solirubrobacterales > 70-9 > AC-56. Next base: position 4,813 of record VAYL01000069.1, on the reverse strand, counting down.
CCGTGCCTCAAGCGACACGGCCCGCCACATGTCCCATTTACGTGTCCCACTGGCAACAGTGGGTAGGGGCGATGGTGAGGAGATGGTGTGATGGCACAGGTACGAGAGCTCAATCACGAGCGCGTCGAATCGCGCGCACGCGCGCAGCGCCACGCGGACCGGGCGCGGCGCGAGGTCAACCGCAAACGCGAGCGCAAGTCCGGGGTCACGGGATGGGTGGCCGACCGAGCCGGATCGTGGAGCCTCGATGAGCGTGACTGGACCTTCATCGAGCGCCAGAAGTTCTTCTGGAATCCGCTGCTCGACTACTGGTTCCGGATGGAGGTATCTGGATGGGAGCGGATTCCCGAGCCCCCGGCACTGCTGGTCGGAGTCCACTCCGGAGCCCCGTTCCCCTGGGACGCATGGGCCATCGGAATCCAGTGGTGGCGGCAATTCGGCGAGGACCGGCCGCTACACGGCACCGCTCACGACGCGCTCATGGCGTTCCCCGTGATCGGTGCCTACTTCCGCAAGATGGGCGTGCTGCCCGCAGCGCCCGACAGCATGAGCGCGGCGCTCGCGGCCGGACGTGATGTCGTGCTCTATCCCGGCGGCGAGCGGGATTCGCTTCGCGAGTGGACCAAGCGCGACGAGGCACACCTGGCGGGCCGGATGGGCTTCGTCAAGCTCGCCACGCTCACCGGCGTCCCCATCGTCCCGATCGCCACGGTCGGCGGTCCCGATGCGATGCCGGTCCTGGCCTCCGGTCGCCGGCTGGCGAAGGCTCTGCAGCTCGACCGCGTCGCCCGGCTGAAGATGTTCCCCGTCGCGCTTCAGGCTCCCTGGGGCGTCTCCCCCGCGCTGCTTCCCGAGATCCCGTTCCCGGCCAAGATCCGGGCCGCTTTCCAGGATCCGATCGAGGTCGACCCGGATCCAGACCGAGCCGGCGACGGCCGCTACCTCCGGGATAAGTACGAGGAGGTGCACGCCAGCCTCCAGGGCGGCATGGACGCGCTCGCGCGACGGCGGCGGCTGCCGCTACTGGGCTGAGCACGATTCGGGCCGACTGATCCGGTGCGGTACGTTGGCGCGGATGGTCTCTACCAACGGCCCGCGCGACGTCTCCCCCGAGGCCCTGCCGCCGATCGAGCCGCACGTCATCGTCCTCTTCGGCGCAACCGGAGATCTTGCGAAGCGAAAGTTACTGCCGGGCCTGCTCCACCTCGACCAGTCCGGGCTGATTCCCGATTGCCGGGTCGTCGGCACGTCGCTCGAGGACATCGACGACCACGCGTTCCGCGGGCTGGCGAGGGACGCCTCCGAGCAGTTTGGCCGCAAGGTCCACGACCCGGCGGCCCTCGACAACTTCTGCTCGCAGCTGAGCTACGTGCCGCAGGGCAGAGGGCCAGCGGCGCTCGCGGACGCCGTCAAGGCCGCTGAGCGCGACCTTGGTGGCAACCCCCGCCGCCTCTATCACCTGAGCGTGCCGCCGGCCGCCGCCGTCGACGTGATCCACACGCTGGGCGAAGCCGGACTGGCCGAACGCGCCCGCGTGATCATGGAGAAGCCGTTCGGGACCGACCTCGAGTGGGCCCAGGAGCTGAACGCCAAGGTGCACGTGGTCTTCGACGTGTCCCAGATCTTCCGGATCGACCACTTCCTCGGCAAGGAGGCGGCGCAGAACATCCTCGCGCTGCGGTTCGCGAATGGGCTGTTCGAGCCGATCTGGAACCGCAATCACATCGACCACGTCCAGATCGACGTGCCCGAGACGCTCGACGTCGGAACGCGCGGCGGCTTCTACGACAAGACGGGCGCGTACCGGGACATGGTCGTGACGCACCTGTTCCAGATCATGGCCTTCGTCGCGATGGAGCCGCCGACCGCCCTGGCGCCGAACGCGATCACCGAGGAGAAGAACAAGGTCTTTCGCACGATGCGCCCGCTCGACCCCGAGCACGTGGTCCGCGGCCAGTACGAGGGCTACCGATCGATCCAGGGCGTCGCGCCGGACTCCCAGACCGAGACGTTCGTCGCCCTGGAGTCCTGGGTCGACAACTGGCGCTGGTCCGGCGTGCCGTTCTACCTACGGACCGGCAAGGCGATGGCCGAGGGCGCGCGGATCATCTCGATCGCCTTCCGCGAGCCGCCGACGACGATGTTCCCCGCCGGCTCGGGCGTCGGCGAGTGGGGCGTTCTACGGCAAGCGGCCCGGCCCGTTCATGAACCTCGAGAAGGTGAGCATGCAGTTCTCACTCCACGAGGTCCACCGCGAGGAGGACACGCTCGAGGCCTACGAGCGCCTGATCCGTGACGCGATGCTGGGCGACCACACGCTCTTCACGACGGCCCAGGGCATCGAGCGCCTCTGGGCGATCTCGGACCCGCTTCTGAAGAACCCGCCCGAGGTCATCCCGTATCCGCAGGGGTCCTGGGGCCCGGGGCAGATCCGCGACCTGATCGCCCCGAACCGCTGGCGGCTGCCGTTTGAGCGCCGCTGGCGCGACCTGCAGCCCGAGCCGGCCGCCGAGCACGCCTGAGCCGCCCGTCGCTATGAGGGACGGACGCCGGAATCCGGACGAACCGTCCGCGTTGTCGCGTCCCCAAAAGCTCAGCCGTCGCGCCCGCCGTGCTCCTCCTCGACGGTGCGTTCAGCCAGCGGATAGGCCTCTAGCCGCCCGTCGGGGATCGGCTTCCCACTCACCACCGAGAGGCCGTACGTGCCCTGCTCGAGCCGCGCCTCCGCACGCTCCAGCGCCGCGAGCTGGTCCTGGTAGTCCTGAGCGCGCCCGGCGTCGAACTCGCCCTGATAGAGCCCCTCGTCGTCCTCGTCACCGGGCTCGACGCGCGCATCCGACTCATCGGGCGCCTCCCGCCGAAGATCGGCGATCGCGTTCTCGATGCGTTCGCGCTCGGCGGCCAGGAGTTCACGCGCCCGGTCGGGGTCCATGAAGCAACCGTATCGAGATAGGCCTTCGGATCCGACGACGGTTCGCTACGTGTCGATGAACGACGGATAGCGATGGATCGCGGCACCACTCGCCGACGCCGTCAGCAACACGAACGCGAGACCGAGGGTCATTGCGCAGACACCCAAGCCGGTAATGCTCGCCCCGTGTCGGACCATTACCTGGCAGCAACACCGCCCGTCCGCCTGAAGTATCGGCACCGGGTCGTGAGCGGAGTGTCGAAGAGGCGCCTACCGGAATCGAACCGGTGGAAGCGCTCCTTCGGCCCTTAGAGCCGAAAATCCGCCTCTACGTGGAGCACTTCCGCGTGATTGGCGTCCACGGCTCCGACAAGTGACGGGCGCCAGTCGCTCGATGCTGGGGCCGCTGCCCACACTGCGGCAGGCGGATCCCGTACCCGCTTCAAAGCTGTCGTCGGCGTCGTTGTCCGGGTTATTCGCACCTTTGGGCGGGCGATCAGCGCCGCAAGCTGTTCGCGAACCTGAGCGAGTACGCGGAGCAAGTGCCGCCGGGCGTCAAAGCCCCTCGGGTCCTCGTATCGGCGGTGACGGCGCCGGGAGTTGACGGGGGAATGAAATGGGACGAATACCACTGCCGGCACCTCGGGGCGCACAAGCACGGTGGTGATCTCGGGGTGCCGGGTTCGCGTCGACCGATCAGCGCCCTGGAACGACGACGTAGCGATGCGGTGGCGGGATCTCAATCGGGCCGCTTACCAAGCCTGTATTAGGGCGGGATTCCGGCCCTGGCTGCTCGTCCGAGTGTTCGAGCTACAGAAGCGAGGGCTTCTCCACGCCCATCCCGTACTCGCCTACTCAACCGTGGAGGAGAAACGAGGAGCCGACCGCTACCTGGAAGAGCTTGACCGGCTCGCTCCTCACACGGGTTTGGCTACGTAGAGCGACAGCACCGGGTCCGCGAACCCCACGCCGCAGCCGCATACTTGTCTAGCTACTTCGTTAACGGCAAGAACGGCAAGCTCACGCTCGAGGAATCGGTGCGGTCGGGACAGATGCCCCGATCGATCATCCACGTTTCCCACCGGCTCACCCAGGGTTCACGCGTAACGATGCGGGCGCTGCGGCTGCGGCGGTTTGCGTGGATCCTGAAGCGACGAGATCAGCGTCCGCACCATCACCGCGAGCTCGATCAATGGTCCCCGTCTCTTGTGTGAGCCATGAACTGGACCCACGGCGGCAATCGGGCGCCGCCAATGCCGATCTAACCGCTTCTGCTTTTCGCGCAAAGCAGAAGCCGGCGGTTACTCCCGCAGCCCGGCGGCTTCGAGCCTAATAGGCCGTGTCGGCTAGCGCCTGATGATGTTGTGGACCTCGAAGACCTCCGGCTCGCCTGGCTCGATCCCCACGTCGGCCAGTATCGGCATCAGACGCTCGCCGAACGCCTCCCACTTCTCCCGCGAGTCCCAGATCTCGCTAACACGGATGCCGCCATCCACGAGGAAGGCGATGTGGTATTCCAACCCATCCGGGGGGAACTCACCGCCATCCCCTTCCAGGCGGCGGATGGTTTCGTCGTACTGAGACGTGGGGGGCGGCGACGGCGGGGCGAAGCGGACAACGATGCTCATCGGTCAGTTCTCCTTGCTCGGGGTCGAGGCGACCCTATCCGACACTCGTTTCGGCCCTTGAATGAAACCGGCGACGTTCTCCTGCGACATCGCTACTCGCCGAGCCCGGCGGCTTCGAGGGCGGCTGCCCTTTCCTCATGGTCATAGATGTAGACGACCTTGCCGTCCTGCACCCTGATCTGCGCGTAGAAGCGAACGTCGACCTCGACCCCGCTGGTCTTACCCCGGCCATTGAGATGGATGAGGGCAACGACGTTAGGCCCTTCCTCCACCA
>VAYL01000068.1:10563-12815 GCA_005884305.1 Actinomycetota bacterium | reverse complement strand
TCGCTGCCGTAGAGCCCGCGGATGTCGTAGGCCTTGAAGATGCCGGGAGCGACCGCCGTCAGAACTTGCCCTCCAGCGCGTCGTAGCTGTCCTCGAGCGACTGCGGCATCACCCGCGTGTCTGCAACCACGGGCATGTAGTTCGTGTCGCCGGCCCAGCGCGGCACCACGTGCAGGTGGATGTGGTCGGCGAACCCGGCGCCGGCGATCCGCCCCTGGTTGAGCCCCGCGTTGTAGCCCTGCGGGCCGTACGCCTCGTCGAGCACGACGATCGCGCGCTGCGCCAAGCCCATCATCTCGGCGACGGTCTCGGCATCGAGCTCGGGGAGCGTCGCCAGGTGGTCATAGGGAGCGACCATCAGGTGACCGTTCGTGTAGGGGAACTTGTTGAGGATCACGAAGCACCGCTCACTCCGGTGGACGATCAGGTTCTTGCGATCGTCATTCTCGGCCGGCGCCGTACAGAAGATGCAGCCCTCGTCGGTGTCCTTGGAGGCGTCCTTCACGTAGGGAAGGCGCCAGGGCGCCCAGATCCGATAGTTGGCCACAGCCGCATCGTATGCAGGACGGCCTAAATCCAGCCGCGGCGGCGGAACAGGGCCAGCAGCCCCACGAGCATCACGACCATCACGCCCAGCACGATCCAGAAGGCGCCGATCGTCCCCTGCCCCGGGACGCGGACGTTCATGACCATGATGCTCGCCAGCAGGGTGAGCGGGAGCAGGATCACGCTGATGACGGTCAGGACGCGGAGAATGTCGTTGACGCGGTGGGAGATGACCGACTCGTTCGTCTCCTCGAGTCCCTCCACGACCTCCTTGTCGTTCTCGAGCATGTCCCAGATGCGCTCGTGCGCGTCGACGATGTCGTCGAAGTAGATCTCGAGGTCCTCGCCCTCGCGGGCTGCAAGAAAGCGCTGCTTGGTCCGCTCGAGGTCGCGCAGGACCGGACGCTGCGGGCGGACGATCTTGCGGAAATTGATGATCTCCTGCTTGACGTTGAAGATGTCGCGAACGACCTCCTCCGAGCGGCCGGAGAAGATCTCCTCCTCGAGGGCATCGAGCTTGTTCCCGATCTTGCGGAGCATCGGGAAGCAGTAGTCGAAGCTGTCGTCGATGATCTTGTAGAGCAGGAAGCCGGATCCCTTGCCGAAGAGCTGTTCACGCAGCTCCTCCTTGGAGCGGCAGCGCTCGAACAGGTAGGCGACGGGCTGCAGCGGCTGGTTGGGGATCGTGACGAGGAAGTCCGGTCCGACGAAGATGTCGAGCTCGCCCGCGTTCAGCCGCCCGACGTTGCGGTCGAACACCGGGAAGTGGAGAACGATGAAGAGGTACTCCGGGTACTCGTCGATCTTCGGACGCTGGTTCTTCGACAGCACGTCCTCGAGATCGAGCGCGTGGAAGTCGAACTGCTCCTCGAGCCACGCGCATTCGAGCGGCGAGGGGCGCTCGATGTTGAGCCAGCGCAGGCCCTCGGCGGTGATTGTCTCGACGTTCGGCTTACGCTCGGCGGGCTCAGGCGGCGGCACTACGAGCTGACGGGCGCGGCCGGCGCGGCGCAGCCTTGGCTTCGGGAGGTTCGGCATCGGTCACCATCTCGCTCGGTCGCTCGTCCATATTCGCTCTGTATCGAAGAGTACCCGCATCCCAGGCACGGCCTGCAACGCGCCGGGCATTGCATTCACAGACGCAGGAACCAGTAACGGCACCAGCCAGTTTCGGGGCTGAAGCCCCTCACTACAGACCCTGTATATTCCGCGGCCACATAGCTGCCACATCCAGAGGGGTGGAGGGACTGGCCCGATGAAACCCCGGCAACCCCCCCGCGAGGGGAAGGTGCCAATTCCAGCAGGTGGAAATCCTGGGAGATGTGAGCGGAGTTTCCATCAGGACCTCTGCTCATAGCCCGGCAGAGGTTTTTTAGTGGTTACTCCGACATCACGAAAGCGAGGCTAGAAGCGGATGGCTCCTGAGGCTCTGGTTTGCAAGGAGTGCGATGCGACCTACCCGTTGGAGGCGCGCTACGTCTGCGAGGAGTGTTTCGGCCCTCTCGACGTCAAGTACGACTTCAGCGATCTCGATCCCTCCGAGTCGCGGCGAAAGATCCAGGCGGGATCGCGCGGGATCTGGCGCTATGCCGACTTCCTGCCGTTCGCCGAGCGCCCGCGCGATCCGCTCGAGCCGGGTCTGACGCCGCTCATTCGCGCCGAGCGGTTGGCCGAGCGGTTGGGGTTGCGCGAACTATGGGTGAAGA
>VAYL01000068.1:9873-10486 GCA_005884305.1 Actinomycetota bacterium | reverse complement strand
TTTACGACCGTCGCTTGCGCATCCACCGGCAACCTCGCGAATGCTGTCGCCGCGCACGCCGCGGCGTCTGGCCTCGACTCGTACGTGTTCGTCCCATCGGATCTCGAGGAGCAGAAGCTCCTCGCGACCGGCGTCTATGGGACCCGGCTCGTCGGGGTCAAGGGCAACTACGACGACGTCAACCGTCTCTGCACGCAGCTCTGCGAGACGAGGCCATGGGCGTTCGTCAACGTGAACCTGCGCCCGTACTACTCGCAGGGCTCGAAGACGCTCGCGTTCGAGACCGTCGAGCAGCTCGGTTGGTCGCTTCCCGATCGCATCGTCGGTCCCGTCGCGTCCGGCTCGCTGTTCACCAAGCTCGGTCGCGGATTCAGCGAGTGGATCGATCTCGGCCTGGTCGAGGGCGAGCTGCCCAGTTTCAACGGCGCCCAGGCGCAGGGGTGCAGCCCGGTTGCCACGGCGTTCGCCGAGGGGCGTGACTTCTGCGTGCCTCAGCGTCCGGACACGATCGCGAAGAGCTTGGCGATCGGCGATCCGGCCGATGGCCCGTATGCGCTTGATCTCGCCCGCAACAGCGGCGGCGCCATCGACTCCGTTACGGATGATGAGATCC
>VAYL01000068.1:9243-9800 GCA_005884305.1 Actinomycetota bacterium | reverse complement strand
CGAGCGGGTCGTCGCCTACATCACCGGCGAGGGATTGAAGACCCTCGACGCGACGAGGGACGGGTTCGAGATGTACGAGATCGAGCCGACGCTCGAGGGCTTCGAAGCCGAGTTCGAGGCGGTGGCGGCCGCAAGCTAGAGTGCCGGATCCCATGGCCGTCACAGTGAAGATTCCCGCGCAACTCCGCGCCGTCACCGACGGCGAGGGAGAGGTCGAGGTAGAGGGCTCGACCGTCGGCGAGGCGCTTGACGCGGTCTTCGACGAGTACGACGACCTGAGGGAGCGCATCACCGAGGACGGGGGACTCCGCCGCTTCGTGAACGTCTACGTCTCCGGCGAGGACATTCGCTTCCGCGATGGTCTGGAGACGGAGCTCGCCGATGGCGACGAGGTGACGATCCTCCCCGCGGTCGCCGGCGGCTGACGCCGGTCCGAGCCCGATTCCCTAGGCTGCCGCCGTGAGCAACGGCGGCACGTTGGCCATTCTTTGCGGCGGGCGCGGGACGAGGCTCCAGGAGCGCACTCACGCGATCCCGAAGGCGCTCGTTGAGATCGG
>VAYL01000068.1:1247-9092 GCA_005884305.1 Actinomycetota bacterium | reverse complement strand
CACGCCCACGGGTGGCAGGGTCTGCCTGGCGGCGGATCGCCTGAGGGAGGGGACGTTCTCGCTGACCTACGCGGACGGTGTGGCTGACATTGATCTCGCCGCGCTCGGCGCGTTCCATCGCGGACACCGGGGGCTCGCCACCGTGACCGTGGTCCGGCCGCGGGGTCAGTTCGGAGTGACCCAGCTCGACGAGGACGACCGCGTGCTCGCATTCGAGGAGAAGCCCCGGCTCGAGCAGTGGGTGAACGGCGGCTTCTTCGTGTTCGAACCGGGATTTCTGGAGTACCTCGAGGAGGACAGCGTCCTCGAGAACACACCGCTTCGCCGGCTGGCCGCCGACGGCGAGCTCCATGCCTTCCGGCACACCGGATTCTGGGACTGCATGGACACCTATAAGGACGCCGTGACGCTCAACGACCTCTGGGCTGCCGGAGACGCGCCCTGGGCTGTATGGGAGCGGACCCCGGCCGCGGACGCAGGTGCCCGGTAGCGCGCTGGTCACGGGCGGCCGCGGGTTCCTGGGCGCTTGGATCTGCAAGCAGCTTCGTGACCGAGGCGACCGAGTCGTGTCGCTTGACCGCGGCGCGCGCTCGAGCTGCTGGGAATCCGGGACGAGGTCAAAGAGGTCGAGGGGGATCTGCTCGACGCCGAGCTCGTTCGCCGAATGCTCACGGAGCATGAGATCTACACCGTCTTTCACCTCGCCGCCCAGACGCTCGTGGGACCTGCCGCGGCGTCGCCGGCGGCGACGTTTGAGACGAATGTACGCGGCACCTGGATCGTTCTGGAGGGCTGCCGGGAGACTGGGGTGGAGCGCGTCGTCGTCGCCTCCTCCGACAAGGCCTACGGCGCCCACGAGGAGCTGCCGTACCGCGAGGACTTCCCGCTGCGACCAACCGCGCCGTACGAGGCAAGCAAGGCGGCCGCCGATCTCCTCGCCCGCAGCTACTGGCCGTCGTATGGGCTGCCCGTGGCGGTGACGCGGTTCGCGAACATCTATGGGGGAGGGGACACTAACTTCAGCCGGCTGATCCCGGAGGCGGTGAGCGCTGCGCTCGACGGTCGGGCGCCCGTTCTTCGCTCAGACGGCTCGCCTCAGAGGGACTTCCTCTACGTCGAGGATGCAGCCGCCGCCTACCTCGCGATCGCCGACGGCCTCGATCGGGAGGATGTGCGCGGCGAGGCATTCAACGCGGGTGGAGGCCGGCCGCATCCGGTCGGCGAGGTCGTCGCGATGATCGCGCGCCTGGCGGGCACGGACGTTGAGCCCGCGATCCTCGGCGCGGGCAATCCGGCGGGTGAGATCGACCGCCAATACGTGGACCCGGCGAAGATCCGCGACGTCCTCGGATGGGAGCCGAATGTTGACCTCGAGGAGGGCCTGCGGCGCACGATCGAGTGGTATCGGGAGCACCCGGAGGCGAGGGCTCCCACGGCGGTTGCATAGCCCCGCTCGACCCGCCTAATTAATTCGTAAAACCTCGCATGCAGAGCGGAATCCGCCGCTTTGCGACGAATAATGGAAGTGGTCGACGAAGGAGGTACCACATGTCTCCAGTTGTCCTTGGGTTTGGCGCGCTCGACGCGATGATCGCGGCGCAGGCTGGCTACGCGATTCGCGATCTCTCTCGCAGCAGACGGCGTCGCAAGAAGTAGGCGGCCGTTCAGAACGCCTGAGCGCCGGACGCCCGTGGGGCGCCCGGCGACCAAGCCTTGATGACCGACGCAGCAGTGCGCGAGTCGGACCCGGCCCTCTAGGCGACAGGCGTGAGCGTGAATCTCACGACGGCCGGCTCGGAGACTGCAACGACGTCACCCCTGCGATTGCGGAGCTTCGCCTTTGCGACCTCGACCTTCAGGTGCGCCGGGAATGGACTGAAATTGCCCCGGAATGCCCAGGCACCGTGGGCGCTCGAGTAGTCCTGGTCGACCACCTGGAACCCAGAGTCGGTGTTCTTGGACACCCGCATCAGCCGTGGACCGAGGCACTTGCTGTTCGTTCCGAGGGCCCCGTCGAGCAATCCGTCCTGCGTCGTGCCGGTGAAGTCCCCGACCAGGATCTTCGTCGAATAGTGCTTGGCCTGCGGATGCTGAGCCGACGCCAACCGCCAGCGTCGCGATCGCAGCGAGCGCCAGCCTAACCGGGCGAGCGGCCCGTAACAAACGAATTGGCCCTGCCGGGACGCGAAGCTGGACGCGCCCGGCAGGATTCGAACCTGCGGCCTACTGCTCCGGAGGCAGTCGCTCTATCCCCTGAGCTACGGGCGCTGGTCGGCTCAGTCTAGAGGCGCTTGATGAGCGTCGCCCAATGGAGGGCGTGGCCGCGGATACCGTTTCGGGCATGGACCTCTCAGTGGTCTTCCTCGGCACCGGTGGCTCCGTGCCCACTGCGCGGCGGGCCACCGCATGCCTGCTCGCGCGGATCGGGGGCGAGCGCCTCCTGTTCGACTGCGGGGAGGGAGCGCAGCGCCAGATGCAGCGCTCCATCGGGCTTGTCCAACTCGACGAGATCTACCTGACGCACTACCACGCCGATCACTACCTCGGCCTGCCGGGGCTGCTGAAGACGTACGACCTCCAGGACCGCCAGCGCCCGCTGCGGATCGTGGGTCCGCGGGGTCTCCACAACCTGTTCTCGGTTCTCGCGCGGATCTTCGGCAAGCTGACCTACGCCGTCGAGCTCGTGGAGCTCGCCGAGGGTGACGCGGTGCGCCACGAGGGGTTCGAGATCCGGTCGTTCCCGGTGGCGCACAGGATGCGAGCGTTCGGATACGCGCTCGTGGAGGACGAGCGGCCCGGGCGGTTCGACCCCGAAGCCGCGAGCCGCCTCGGCGTCCGGCCCGGCCCCGCCTTCAGCCGGCTGCAGGCGGGGGAGTCAGTCAGCGGCTCAGACGGGGTCGTCACTCCGGATCAGGTGATGGGTTCGCCCCGACGCGGCCGCAAGATCGTCGTGAGCGGCGACACCGGACCGTGCGAGATGACTCGGGTGGCCGCGCACGAGGCCGAGCTCCTCGTGCACGACGCGAGCTTCGCCGACGAGGAGATTGAGAGGGCCGCCGAGACCGGCCATGCGACGGCGCGCCAAGCCGCCGAGCTCGCGAGCGACGCCGGCGTGAAGCTGCTCACCCTGGTGCACATCTCCAATCGCTACGACGTCCGCGATGTGCTCGCCGAGGCGCGGGAGGTGTTCCCGACCGCCGAGGCGCCGCGCGACTTCGACGTGGTCGATATCCCGTTCCCCGAGCGGGGCGCCCCGACCCTGATCGAGAACGGCGCCCGGGCCGTCACGCCGTCCTGATCGGGACCATGACTCCAGTAGCCCGCGAGCACTGGCTCTCGAGCGGGTGCGCTCAGCCGCAGATTGGACAAAGGGGCGGCTCGGGAGGTGCGGGGCACCGCGAGCATCTCCAGGAACTCGCGTGCCTCCTGATCGTTCATCCCTGATGGCGTACGAGTCTTTCGCGCGCGCCAGCTAGTACACGCCGCCGCCACCGCCACCGCTGGGGGGCCGACTTCACTAAGGGTCGTCGTGCGACCCGAATCGAAGGCGGTCCAGACTCCGTGGCGCGGTAACGGAGATTTCCCGGCGCGGCGTTCAGCCCAGCGGCGCGGCGAGATCGGCGATCGCCCCTGCGACCTCGATCGCGTGGTCCTCCTGAAGGAAGTGCTTGGCGGGCAGGAGGATCGGGTCCCTGACTTCGAGCGCCTCCTGGACTAGCCGTAGCTGGTCCAGTCCCAGCACCGGATCCTGGTCGCCCCACACGATCCGCGCCGGATATGACCGCTCGCCGAGGCCCTCCCAGAGGAACCGCTGCTTCTCGTCGGTGAGCTCGAACCCGCGCATGATTCGCAGGAATGCGCGGCCGCCGTCCACGCGCTTCAGGAGGTAGTAGTAGGCGTAGACCTCCCGCCGCGGCGTCGCGGCCCGATTGCCGATCGCCTGGAGGTAGAGGAGCTGGGACATCGCGAACGGGCGCAGCGTCGACAGCCATGCCTCGCCGATTCCGCGGATCGCGAACGGGCGCATCGTCCACGGACGGCGGAACCCGGCGACGCCCAGCATCGTGTTCAGCGCCGTCAGCGAGATCATCCGGTCGGGGTTGCGTACCGCCCACTCGCACCCGATCGGGCCGCCGATGTCGTGGACGACGAGATGGCAGCGCTCGATGCCCAGCGCGTCGATCGCCTGCCCCATCCACCGCGAGAGCCCCGACCACGAGTAGTCGAAGTCCGCGGGGCGATCCGCCAGGCCCAACCCGGGGAAGTCGAAGGCGATCGCCCGCAGCCCCTGCTGGGCAAGCGCCGGGATCATCTTGCGGTACAAAAACGAGTTCGACGGGACGCCGTGCACGAGGACGACGGCCTCGCCGGTGCCCACCGACGGCGGCTGGTCGCGCACGAAGCTCGAGACTCCGCCGGCCTCGAAGCGCCGCCCCGCCGCCTGGTGGATCGCGATCGCCTCGCGTGTCGCATCCGGAACTCGCATCGTGGGGCTTTGTAACGCATCTCGTGCAAGTGGGATCGGGCGCGACTGCTACTCTCGCCGCGTCGGTTCCTTTAACCCGGTCCAGAGAGGCCAGGAAGGGGCGAGTTGCAAAGCGATACGGACACGGTCGTCCTCGACCGCGACGATCTACGCCGCACCCTCGTGCGGATCGCGCACGAGATCATCGAGAAGAATCCCGGCTCGGAGCGGGTCGCGCTGGTCGGAATTCACACACGGGGAGCGATCCTCGGCCGCCGCCTTCACGCGCTGGTGAGCGAGCTCACCAGCTCTGAGGTGCCCTTCGGCGACCTCGACATCTCCTTCTATCGCGACGACGTCAACGATCGCGAGCCCGGCGCCGAGCCAGTCGTCCACTCCTCACACCTGGACTTCGAGCTGGACGACCTAACGGTGGTCCTGGTCGACGACGTCCTCTTCACTGGACGGACGGTTCGGTCCGCGATCGACGCGCTGTTCGACTATGGGCGGCCGGAGCGGGTGCAGCTCGCCGTCCTGGTCGATCGGGGCCACCGCGAGCTCCCGATCCGCCCCGATTACGTTGGCAAGAACCTCCCGACGTCTCGCTCCGAGCGTGTCTACGTCCGGCTCGAGGAGACCGACGGCGTGGACGAGGTCATGATCGCCGACCCGGTGGAGGTGGCTCGATGAGGCACCTGCTTGCGATCGGCGACCTGGAGCGCGCCGACATCGAGCGGATCATGGAGCGGGCCGAGGGCTTCGCGGAGGTCGGCCGCCGCGACATCAAGAAGGTCCCGACCCTGCGCGGGCGGACGATCGTGAACCTCTTCTACGAGTCCAGCACGCGCACAAGCTCCTCGTTCGAGCTTGCGGCGAAGCGCCTGTCGGCGGACGTGGTCTCGGTCAAGGCGGTCGGATCCTCCGTGGACAAGGGCGAGTCGCTCAAGGACACCATCGCCACGCTGGGTGCCTACGGGCCGGAAGCGATCGTCATCCGCTCGCCCCACGCCGGCGCCGCGGACCTGGTGGCCCGCTGGAGCGACGCGGCCGTCATCAACGCCGGCGACGGCAAGCACGAGCATCCCAGCCAGGCGCTCCTGGACGTGTACACCCTTCGCCGCCGGCTCGGCTCGCTGGCGGGCAAGCGGATCTGGATCGTCGGCGACGTCCTGCACAGCCGGGTCGCCCGTTCGAACGTCCTCGCGTTCCGGATGATGGGCGCCAACGTCACCGTGTGCGGGCCGCCAACGCTGATCCCGCGCGGCATCGAGCGGGCGCTCGGCTGCGCGGTCTCATACGAGCTCGACGGTCTCGAGGAGGCGGACGTCGTCTACGCGCTTCGAATGCAGCGCGAGCGCATGCGCGAGTCGTTTGTGCCCTCGATCCGGGAGTACGCCGCCAAGTACCAGATCGACTCGCGCCGCCTGGGTCCCCGCCAGCTCCTGATGCATCCCGGGCCGGTGAACCGGGGGGTCGAGCTCTCCGGCGAGGTGATCGACGGGCCGAACTCGCTGATCACCGAGCAGGTGGAGAGCGGCCTCGTGGTGCGTATGGCGATCCTGTACGAGCTCCTCACCGGCGGGCGGCCGCGGGCGGGCGAGCGAGCCGGAGACTCCGACGCCGCCACCGATCCCACCCCGATCAAGGAGCCGGCGTGAGCAGCGCAAGGCGAATCTCCTCGCTCGACTGGCGCGGCAGGGACGGCGCCGGCGGCGATCTCGTCATCAGGCGGGCACTCGTCGTCGATCCGCGTGCCGGCATCGAGGGCCATCACGACGTCGTGATCGCGGGGGGCGAGATCGCCGAGCTGGCGCCTCCGGGCAGCGCAGACGGGAGGGGAGAGGTGCTCGAGGCGGAGGGCAGGGAGATCTTCCCGGCATTCTTCGATCCGCATGTGCACCTCCGGGTGCCGGGAGACGAGGACGAGGAGGACATCGAGACCGGCACGCGAGCCGCGGCCGCCGGCGGCTACTGCGGCGTGCTGGCGATGGCGAACACCAACCCGCCGGTCGACACGGCCGCCGACGTCCTCGCGCTTCGTGAGCGCGCGGCCGACGAGGGCTCGGTCCCCGCAGGGTTTCTCGCGACCGTCAGCCGCGGACTGGAGGGGGCGGAGCTCACCGGGATGGCCGAGCTTCGCGAGGCGGGCGCGATGGGCTTCTCCGACGACGGTTTGCCGATCTCCAACGCGCGCCTCATGCGCCGCGCGCTCCAGTACCAGCATCTCGTCGGAGCCAACATCGCACTGCACGAGGAGGACCACGACCTCTCGCGCCCGGCGGGAGCCCACGCCCCGCACCTCGGCGGAGTGATGCATGAGGGGCTCGTCTCAGCGGCACTGGGGCTCGCGGGCGTCCCGTCGGTCGCCGAGTCCACCATGATCGCCCGCGACGCCGCGCTTGCCGCCTACGAGGACGCGCGCATCCATGTCCAGCACCTGTCCGCCCGCGAGTCGGTCGACGCCATAACCGCCGCCAAGGACGTGGGTGTGCGAGTGACGTGCGAAGCGACGCCGCACCATCTCGTGCTCATGGACGAGGAGGTCCGCAGCTTGGACTCGCGGTTCAAGATGAATCCGCCGCTGCGCTCGGAGGACGACCGGCAGGCGCTGATCGAGGCGCTGAGGTCCGGCGTGATCGACTGCGTCGCGACGGACCACGCGCCGCATGTGCCCGAGGAGAAGGAGGTGCCGTTCGAGGAGGCTGCAATGGGGGTCACCGGGCTCGAGACGGCGTTCGCGGTCCTGCACTCCGAGCTGGTGCTCCCGGGGCTCCTGGATCTGGGCGTGCTCGTCGAGCGGATGAGCGCCGGCGCCGCTGCCTTTGACCTCGAGCTTCCCAGCCTGGCCCCCGGCTCCGAGGCGAACGTGGTGCTGTTCGATCCCGACGCGGAGTGGGAGGCCGGCGCGGACGGCTGGGAGAGCAAGTCCGCCAACTCCTGTTTCACCGGACGTCGCCTCCGCGGGCGGGTTCTGGCGACCGTGGTCGCAGGGCAGGTCGTCTACAGGCAGCGCAGCTTCGCGATGGGGGTCGCATGAAGAGCATGGAGCAGGTAGCAGGTAGAGGTGTCCGGATCGCTGACGTTCTACCTGCTACGTGCTACCTGCTCGAAGGTGCGCAGCAATGATCAAGCTGGACCGGAATCGCGCCGCCTTGATCGTTATCGATGTCCAGGAGGCCTTCCGCAAGGCCGTGCCGAGCTTCGAGGACGTCGCGCGGGGCGCGGCCGCCCTGATCCGGGGCGCGGAGGCGGTCGACGTCCCGATCATCGTCACCGAGCAGTACCCGAAGGGTCTCGGCCACACGGTCGAGGAGGTGGCCGGACCGCTGCCCGAGGGACTCGCGCCGATCGAGAAGGTCTGCTTCTCGGCGCCCGAGGCC
>VAYL01000068.1:0-1211 GCA_005884305.1 Actinomycetota bacterium | reverse complement strand
TGCGTCAACCAGACGGTGCTCGACCTGCTCGACGAAGGGGTGGAAGTGCACGTCGCGCTGGATGCGGTCGGCTCACGCTTTCCCGAGAGCAAGAAGGTGGGCATCGAAAAGGCCCGGCGGGCCGGGGCCGTGATCACCAATGTCGAGACGGCTCTGTTCGAGCTTGTCGGCCGCGCCGGGACGGACGAGTTCAAGGAAATCCAGCGAGTGGTCCTCGACTACGCGCCGAACCCGGCATGAGCGCCGTGAACGGATCGACGACGCCCGGCTACGTCCTCTTGGAAGACGGAACGCGATTCGATGGGGAGCTGAGGGGCGCCGTTGATGCCGACGGGGCGACTGGCGAGGTCGTCTTCAACACGTCGATGACCGGCTACCAGGAGGCGGTCACCGATCCCTCGTATGCCGGGCAGATCATCACCTTCACTTATCCACTGATCGGCAATTACGGGGTCGCGAAGGCCGCGATGGAGTCGGACCGCATCCACGCGCGCGGCGTGATCATGCGCGAGGCCAAGAACGGCGAGCACGCCGCCGACGCGGAGGGCGGCTGGGTGGATTGGCTGCGGGACTGCGGCGCCCTTGGGATCGACGGCGTGGACACGCGCGCGCTCGTCCGTCACATCCGCGAGGGCCGCGCGCGGGTCGAGGCGGAGCCCTCGATGGCCGGCGCCGACCTGGCGCGGACCGTCACGCCGGGTGAGCCGATCGAGCTCGACGGCAGCGGTCCCCACGTCGTCGGCATCGACACGGGGATCAAGCTCTCGATCATCCGACAGCTTCGCGAGCGCGGCTGCCGCGTGACGCTCCTGCCCTGCACTGCGACGGCCGAGGAGATCCTCGACCGCGACCCGGACCTCGTCTTCCTGGCGAACGGCCCCGGCGATCCAGCGGCGCTCGGCTACGTGGTGGACAGCGTGCGCGAGATCGTCGGCAAGCGGCCAGTGGTCGGGATCTGCCTCGGCCACCAGCTCCTGTGCCGGGCGGTCGGCGTGGAGACCTTCAAGCTCCCGTTCGGGCATCGCGGCGCCAACCACCCGGTCAAGGACCTCGAGACCGGCCGCATCGAGATCACCTCGCAGAACCACGGCTTCGCCGTGCAGGGCCCTGCCGGGGAGCCGAAGATCGAGGGAGATGAGCCGGTGCGCTGGGACACGGAGTTCGGAGCCGCCGAGCTCTCCCACCTGAATCTCTACGACCGGACCGTGGAG
>VAYL01000071.1:438-2636 GCA_005884305.1 Actinomycetota bacterium | reverse complement strand
GTGGGCCGCAGGGGTGCCGTCGGTCGGGACGTTGTGGTCCGCGGTGGCGATGGTCTTGTCGGGGCGGCGAACGGCACGATTCTCCAGCCGAAGCCCGTCGAACGCCTGCGGCGAGGTCACCTCGTGGACCAGATGCAGATCGATGTAGATCAGGCCGTCACCGACCTCGTGGGCATCCCAGATCTTGTCGAACATCGTCTTCGCCACTGGCATCAGCTCCTGCGCAGCCCGGCCGCCACCACCGCGAGCAGCTCGGCCGGATCGTCGGAATTGTTCTCGAAGTGGTGGGCCAGATCGGCGTCGAAGGTGACGCTGTCGCCCGTGCGAAGCTCGTGCCGCTGGCCATCGATCACGAGGGTCGCCATGCCGTCGATCACCACGGCGGTCTCACGGCTGCCAGGCTCGTGGATCGGCGGGTCGCCGGGCCCACCCGTGACCGCCCCGGGTTCCAGACGGTGACGGGAGACGTCGGCACGCTGTCCCGGGAGCGGCGGGGTGAGCTCCTCCACCCTGTGCCCGGCACGCCGGCGCTTTCGCCCCTCGCCCTTTCGCACGACGACGACATGCCGATCCTCGTCCAGGCGCAGTAGCTGGGACAGCGTCAGCTCGAGGCCGGCGGCGATCCGGGCGGCGACGGCGAGCGTTGGACTTGTCTCCCCCCGCTCGACCTGAGAGAGCATCGGAGCGCTCACGCCGCTGCGTTGAGCCAGATCCCTGAGCGAGAGATCCATCGCCTCACGGAGAGCGCGGATGCGAACGCCGACCGCGGGCGTCTGAACGAGCGTCCCGTCCGCACTCGAACGTCCTTCCGTGACCGTCGTCGCCATACGATTGTACGTTATCACGTACGGACGTTAAGCCAACCCCAGCCGGAGTCACCATTGACGGCGTTAAGGACGCTATAGCGGCCCTAACCCCGTCAATGCGCGCGAATTCGGGCTAGCGGCGCTGTTTCGTCGGGCGGACCAGGACCTCGTTGATGGCTACGTGAGGCGGTCGCGACAGCGTGTAGACGATCGCGTCGGCGATGTCCGAGGCCTGGAGGACGCCGTCCCCCAGGTCTTCCCGCATCTTGTCGATCATCTGGACCACCATCGGGTGCTCGTTGTGGCCTTGGAGCTCGGTCGCGACGAATCCAGGCTCGACGCATGTGACGCGGATGTTGGCGTCGAGGACCTCTTGGCGAAGCGCCTCGGAGAAGGCCACCACGCCGAACTTGGTCATGTTGTAGACGGCGGAACCCATATTGGCCGTACGCCCGGCCACCGAGGAGACGTTGACGATGTGCCCGCCGCCACCCTCTCCCATGACCGGCAGAGCCGCGTGGGTGCAGTACAGGAGACCGAGGAGATTGACGTTGATCATCCGCTGCCAGTGCTCCACGTCGGCTCCGGTCACGGGGCCGAGCAGCATCACGCCGGCGTTGTTGATCAGGACGTCCAGACCGTCCATCTCGGCGGCTGAGTCCTCGACGAACGACCGCGCCGCGGCCTCGTCGGTTACATCCACCGCGTGGGCGTGAACGGCCTCAGTTCCGACTCGCTCGGCGAGCGCCTCGAGTCGATCGCGGCGCCGGGCACCGGCGCTCACCACGGCGCCCTCGCGCACGAGCGCCTCCACCGTGGCCTCGCCGATCCCCGACGAGGCGCCGGTGACGATGGCCTTGCGTCCTTCGAGTGAACCCGGCACGGCTACGGCCCCGGGGTTGCCGGTTCGGAGGCCGCCTCCGCGGCGACCTCCTCGGCCTCACGGACCGCCGCGCCCTCAAGCGCATTGGACAGCGCGCGTACGTAGGCGCGAGCCGAGGCCTCGAGGATGTCCGTGGCGACGCCCTGACCGCTCGCGAGGCGGCCGTGGGCGCGCAGCATCACGGTCACCTCGCCGAGGGCATCCTCACCCTCGGTGACCGCCGACACGGTGTAGGAACGGAGCTCGGAGGCCTCGTCCGTCGCCGCGCGGATCGCGCCGAAGATCGCGTCCACCGGGCCGTCGCCGCCGGACTCCCCGACCGCGTCCTCGCCGGACGGAACCCGCACGACCACCTTGGCACGGGGATCGGTGTGGGAGCCGGCCGTGACCTCGAACGACTCGAGCGTGTAGCGCTCTGCCGATTCGCGCATCTCCTCGGAGACGATCGCCTCCAGGTCGAGCGAGGTGACCTGCTTCTTCTTGTCCGCGATCTCCTTGAAGCGCTTGAA
>VAYL01000071.1:0-318 GCA_005884305.1 Actinomycetota bacterium | reverse complement strand
GAGGCCCACATCGCGGGCGTCCATGATCTCGTAGGTGGTGCGCTCCTTCAGCACGCCGTCCTGGTGGATGCCGGACTCGTGTGCGAAGGCGTTGCGCCCCACGATCGCCTTGTTCGGCTGCACCGCGTAGCCCGTGAAGCGCGAGACCATGCGGCTCGTGCGCGCCAGCTCGCGGGTGTCAATGGCCGTGTCGAGGCCGTGGACGTCACTTCTCGTCCGAAGCAGCATGACGATCTCCTCGAGCGAGCAGTTGCCCGCTCGCTCGCCGATGCCGTTGATGGCGCACTCAACCTGACGCGCGCCGGCGAGAACTCCGGC
>VAYL01000070.1:2839-4767 GCA_005884305.1 Actinomycetota bacterium | reverse complement strand
CGCCTTGCGGACCCGGCGCATGTTGGGGACTCGCAGCTTGCGCCGGTACATCGCCCACTTCTCCGGGACGCTGAGCGCGGTGCGGTTTGCCCAGCCGGGAACCTCGGGATCCGAGTAGATCGTGTCCCCGAAGTCGATGTTGAAGTCGTTCCGTTCGTTCTTGATCGACCTGAAGGCCCGGAATAGGCCCCAGAACGGCTTTTTCGACCCGGGCTGGTGCGCCCCGGTTTCATCGCCGGTGTAGGCAAAGCGGATCGTCTTGGTGGCCCCGCGTGCGGGAGCGGTCTCGAATCTCCCCGTGCCGTCGCACCGGTGCGTCCGGACGGTGCAGAACCGGTAGTAGTAGACGTGATCCGGCTTGAGACCTCGGATCTTCCGCTGGACCGTCAGGTCGTTCTTCGGCTTGGCCTTGATCCTGGCATGCGCGACATGATGTCTCAAGTCGCGGTCGGTCGCCACCTGGGCCCTGACAGTGACGGGTCGCAGGACACGTCCCCAGACGATCGCCGAGTGCGCGGTGATCTCACCGGCGGTCTCGCCGCTCTTGAAGAGCTTGTTGCCGGCCATCGCCCCCGCCGGCAGCAGGACCAACACGCCGGCGACCGCGACCGCCACGGCGAGGTACCTGGTTCCCCGTCCCACGAACGCGATCCTAACCGGAACACGGAGGGCCGGGGGAGCGCGCGCCTCTAATGGCATGATGCGCGCCGTGTCTCCCGCGGACGTCCTGGTCATCTTCGGCATCACCGGCGACCTGGCCAAGGTGATGACCTTTCGCTCGCTCTATCGGCTCGAGGCCCGCGAGCTCCTGGACTGCCCGATCGTCGGCGTCGCCGTCGACGACTGGACGGTCGACGACCTTCGCAGACGCGCCCGCGAGTCGCTCGAGGCCGACGGTGGCCCGATCGACGATGAAATCTTCGAGCGCTTCTCGAACCGCCTCTCCTATGTCTCGGGCGACTTCACCGACGACGCCACTTACAAGCGGGTCAGAGACGCGGTCGGGAACGCGAAGACGCCGGTCTTCTACCTGGAGATCCCTCCCTCGCTGTTCGGGACGGTGATCAAGGGACTGGCGGGGGCCGACCTCGTGAAGACCGCCCGGGTCGTCGTTGAGAAGCCGTTCGGCCACGATCTGGCGTCCGCGCGGGAGCTCAACGACCAGATCCACACCTATCTGGACGAGTCTCAGCTGTACCGGATCGACCACTTCCTGGGGAAGATGGGCCTGATCGAGATCCTCTATCTGCGCTTCGCCAACACAATGCTCGAGCCGGTCTGGAACCGCAACTACATCTCCTCGGTGCAGATCACGATGGCCGAGGACTTCGGCGTCGCCGATCGCGGCCACTTCTACGATCCGGTCGGAGCACTGCGTGACGTCGTCGTCAACCACCTGATGCAGATCGTCGCCGCCGCGGCGATGGAGCCGCCGGGCGGCGGTACGCCGGAGATCCTGAAGAACTCGATGTTCGCCGTCTTCAGCGCGATGCCCGACGCCGACCCAGCGCACTACGTGCGGGGGCAGTACGAGGGCTACCGCGAGATCGACGGCGTCGCCAAGGACTCGACCACCGAGACCTTCGCCGCGCTCCGCCTCGAGATCGAGAACTGGCGCTGGTCAGGCGTCCCATTCTTCATCCGTGCCGGCAAGGAGCTGCCGGTGACGCAGACCGAGCTGCGCCTCGTCTTTCACCATCCCCCGAGGCTGGGGTTCTTCCCAAAGGGCACCGTCCGCCCGGACCCGGACCAGATCGTCGTCAAGCTCGACCCGGGAACCGGGATCCGGCTCGTGCTGGACGCGCAGCGCGCCGGGAACATCAAGCCGGAAACCATCCAGCTCGACATGGAGTTCGCCGAGGAGGGCGGCGAGGGCCCGACCCCGTACGAGGTGCTTTTGTACGCCGCGATGCAACGCAACAACACCC
>VAYL01000070.1:1803-2819 GCA_005884305.1 Actinomycetota bacterium | reverse complement strand
ACGAGTACGCGAAGGGCTCGTGGGGGCCGAGGCAGGCGGAGGAGCTGGTTGCCGGACACGGGACGTGGCACGAGCCCTGGTTGCCAACTCAGTAAGCCGCGCGTTCCGCGCGGCTTAGCCATGGAGGTGCTGGTCATCCTCCGCGCCGGTCACTTTCAATAAAAACGGCTGCCCGCCAGCTTCCTCGATCGCGACCCTCGCGACGGCCTGCTGGAGCGTGAGCGTTCGTTCGGTCCGCGCGCCGCCGATGAACGTGATGCCCCACTGGAGGACGGTCACGAACCGATTCTTGAAGCCGGTCAGGAACGCCAGGTGGACGAATAGCCACATCAGCCAGCCGACGAAGCCGGCAACCCGGATCCCCTTGAAGCTCACGACCGCCCGGAAGCGCGAGATCGTGGCCATGCTGCCCAGGTCCCGATAGCGAAATGCCTTCGACTCCGCCTGGCCTCGAAGGCGCCGCTTGATCGTCTGCGCGGCGTGGATGCCCTGCTGCATGGCGACCTCGGCGACGCCGGGAAGGTCGTCCAGGCTCATCATGTCCCCGATCGCGAAGACCTCCGGGTGGCCGGGCAGCGTGCAGTCGGGCAGCACGGCGATCCGGCCCGCCCGGTCGCACTCTGCGCCGGATGCGTCGGCGAGCATCCGCGCGAGGGGAGAGGCCTGCACGCCGGCGGCCCAGACCTTGGTCTGCGCGCTCACGCGGTAGGTCTCGCCGTCCGGGCCCTTCACTTCAACCCCATTGCGATCGAGGCCGGTCACGATGCTCCGGGTGCGAATGCGAACGCCCTGGCGCTCGAGCTCCTTCGCCCCCTTTCCTGACAGCTGGTCGCCGAAGCCGGCGAGGATCTGATCGCCGCCGTCGAAGAGCTCGACCCGCGCGCTTGTGGGATCGATGTCGTTGAACTCCCGTGGCAGGACGTGGTGCGCCAGCTCCGCGATCTGCCCGGCGATCTCGACGCCCGTGGGGCCGCCGCCCACGACCGCGAACGTCAGCCAGGCCTGCCGCCGCTCGG
>VAYL01000070.1:1128-1797 GCA_005884305.1 Actinomycetota bacterium | reverse complement strand
CTCGAACGCGCCGAGGATCCGCGCGCGCAGCTCGAGAGCATCGTCGATGGTCTTCATTCCGGGGGCCCAGCGCGAGAACTCGTCATGCCCGAAGTACGACTGGCCCGCGCCCGCGGCAACGACCAGGCTGTCGTACGGGATCTCGAACTCGACGCCGTCGGCCCGTAGCGCGGTCGCCGTCCGCCGCTCGAGGTCGAGGTCGGTGACGCGCGCGAGCTCGACACGGACGTTCCGCTGGCGCCGCAGAATGTTGCGGATGGGCGGCGCGATCTGGCCCTCGGACAGGATCCCGGTCGCCACCTGGTAGAGGAGCGGCTGGAACAGGTGGTGGTTGGTCCGGTCGACCAGGGTCACCTGGACCGGCGCCCGCTTCAGGAACCGGGTTGCGAAGAGCCCGCCGAACCCGGCCCCGACGACGACGACTCGGTGCTTGGGCTGGGGCGCCTCCATCGCGCTAACCCTAGTTCGCGCCGAACCGACCCTGAGATCGGGCGTGGGATTCGCCACCTATAAGGTGCTGAACCACTCACTCGATGGGTCCAGTCGAGCACCTTCCCACCCTCCTCGCCGCCTCCTCCGAGCTCGCCCCGGCTCGAAGCCAGATGGCATTCACGCTGGGGTTCCACATCATCCTGGCCTCGCTTGGGGTGGCCTTCCCGGCGATGATGC
>VAYL01000070.1:594-1100 GCA_005884305.1 Actinomycetota bacterium | reverse complement strand
ATCCGGACGCGCTGCGGCTCGCCGAGCGCTGGTCGAAGGTGGCCGCGGTGACGTTCGCCGTCGGCGCCGTCACCGGCACCGTGCTCTCGTTCGAGTTCGGCCTGCTCTGGCCGGAGTTCATGGCCAGGTTCGGAGACGTCTTCGGGATCCTGTTCGCGATCGAGGGGATCTTCTTCTTCACGGAGGCGATCTTCATCGCGATCTACATCTACGGCTGGAAGCGGCTATCCGGGTGGGCCCACTTCTGGACCGGGGTGCCCGTCGTGATCGCAGGCATCGGCGGTGCCTACTCGGTCGTCGCGGCCAACTCGTGGATGAACCGGCCCGGCGGATTTACGC
The DNA here is from genome assembly GCA_005884305.1 of Actinomycetota bacterium. Lineage (GTDB taxonomy): Bacteria > Actinomycetota > Thermoleophilia > Solirubrobacterales > 70-9 > AC-56. The sequence goes on along the minus strand of VAYL01000070.1, from coordinate 761 downwards.
TCGCGTCGGACGGGTCGGTCCAGTCGATCGATCTCTGGAAGGTGATCTTCAACGGAGCCGTGCCGTACGAGGTGCCGCACATGATCCTCGCGGCGTACCTCGTCACGGGATTCCTCATCGCCTCCGTCTATGAGGAATCCCGTGACGAGGTACGCCGCGAGGATCAT
>VAYL01000070.1:0-404 GCA_005884305.1 Actinomycetota bacterium | reverse complement strand
CGACGGCGTCAAGGGCGGCATCGGCATCCCCGGGTTCGACTCGTTCCTCGTGGGCTTCAGCACCGACACCAAGGTCACCGGACTCGACTCGGTCGCTGCCTCCGATCGTCCGCCCTTCAACACGATGCTTCACTGGTGCTTCGACACGATGGTCGGGATCTGCACGGCGATGATCGCGCTCGGTCTGTGGCTCGCCTGGACATGGTGGCGGCGGCGTGACATCCCGAGGACTCCCTGGTTCCTACGGGCCGTGGCGGTGTCGGGCCTAGCGGCGGTGGTGGCGCTTGAGTGCGGCTGGATCGTGACCGAGGTGGGCCGGCAGCCGTGGGTGGTCTACGGCGTGATGCGGACCAAGGACGCCGTTACGGGCGCGAGCGGGGTGTGGGTGACGTTCGGCGCCGTGC
>VAYL01000168.1 GCA_005884305.1 Actinomycetota bacterium | reverse complement strand
CGCGATCACGAGCTCGCCCGGCTGCGAACGCTGCTGCTCATCGCCGGGCCGCTGGCCCTGCTGCTCGCCAGCTTTGCCGGGTATGAACTCGCGCGGGCCGCCCTGAGACCCGTCAACCGGATGCGCGAGCGGGCCGAGCGAATCACCGAGAGCGAACTCTCCGAGCGACTGCCGGTTCCGTCGCAGCGCGACGAGATTGCCGCTCTCGGCCACACGCTGAACGCGATGCTGGACCGCTTGGAGCGGGCGGTCGCGCGCGAGCGGCGCCTGGTGAGCGAGAGGTCGACCTTGCGCTGAGCGGCGAGCGGAGCCCGGAGGAGCTACGCGCCGCGCTCGAGTCCGCCGCCGCTGAGGCGCGGCGAATGACGCGCCTGGCCGACGACCTGCTCGTCCTCGCCCGTGCGGACCAGGGGCGTCTGCCGCTGAATCCGGAATCCGTGTCCGCGCGGACGCTGATGGAATCCGCCGCCGCGCGGGCAAGATCGGCGGCCCAGCTGCGCGGACGCCGCCTGGTCGTGCGCGGCGACCTTGGTGAGGACGGCCTCGTCTACGCCGACCCCGATCGCACGGCCCAGGCGCTGGACAACCTGATCACAAATGCACTGCGCTACGGCGACGGCACCATCACGCTGACGGCGGAGTCGGGCACGGACTTGGTCGAGCTCCACGTGATCGACGAAGGTTCCGGCTTTCCGGAGGAGGTGGTCGAGCGGCCCTTCGAGCGCTTCGGTCGCGGCCCCGAGGCGCGTGCGGCGGGGCCCGGCAGCGGGCTCGGTCTCGCGCTGGTGCGCGCGGTGGCGTCGGCCCACGGGGGCGAGGCGCACGCGCGGAACCGCCCCGACGGAGGCGCCGATGTGTGGATCACGCTGCCGCGCCGTCAGGCGCGGAGCCTGTAACCGGCGCCGCGCACCGTTTCGATGCTCTCGACGCCGAACGGGCGGTCGATCTTGTCGCGCAGATACCCAACGTAGACGTCGACGACGTTCGACCGGTTCTCGTACTCCATGTCCCACGCCCGCTCGAGCAGGTCGTACCGGGAGAGAACCTGCCCCGGACGGCGCATGAACACCTCGAGGAGCTGAAGCTCCTTCGTCGAGAGCTCGATCTCGACGTCCCCCCGCCGCGCCGTGTGCCTGGCGACATCGAGGCTGAGGTCACCGACGCGAAGCTCCGGCCCTGTCTCGGTCGGTCCCCGCCGCGCGAGCGCGCGCACGCGCGCGAACAGCTCGCCGAAGTCGAACGGCTTCACCAGATAGTCGTCGGCGCCGGTGTCGAGCCCGGTGATCCGGTCCTCCACCCCATCGCGTGCGGTCAGCATCAGGATCGGGGTTTGAACCTCCTCGCCGCGCAGCCGGCGCACGGTCTCGAAGCCGTCGATTCCCGGCAGGTTCACGTCGAGGACCACGACGTCGTACGGCGTCGCCGCGGCCATCCACAGCGCGTCCTCGCCCTTGATCGCGACGTCGGCCAGCAGCCCCTGCTCGCGTAGCGCCGTCCGGATCAGCGACGCGAGCTTGACCTCGTCCTCGACGACCAGCACTCGCACGTCTCCCAATGATCGCAACTACGCACCCGTCTGTTCTCATCCTGAACTCATGCCTGCTTCGCATCCTCAGTTCGATGAACGTCTCAACCGAGCGGCAGATGCGGGAGTTCGTTGAGATGCTCGCCGTGCCCGAGCGGACCCCACCGCCCGAATGTCCTCTCTGCGGCCGCCGCCACCGCCTCGAGAAGCGCTGCGATCGGCGAGCCGCCCTCGCCGGGCGATGAACCGGCTCCGTCTGACGCGCCACTGGGGATTCGCCGCGGCCGCCTACGCATTCGCCGTGAACATGCTCGGCACCACCCTGCCGACCCCGCTCTACGGCATCTACCAGCAGCGGTTCGGGTTCTCGGAGCTGATGATCACGGTGATCTTCGCCACCTACGCGGCCGGCGTGATCGCCGCACTCATCCTGTTCGGGCGGCTCTCGGACCAGATCGGGCGCCGGCGGGCGCTGCTGCCGGGCCTCGGCTTCTCCGCCTTGAGCGCGGTCGCCTTCCTGCTCGCACAGGGCCTCGCACCGCTACTGGTGGGTCGGGTGCTCTCCGGCCTATCAGCTGGGATCTTCACCGGCACCGCCACTGCCGCCCTCGTGGACCTCGCCGGGGCGGAGCGCCGCGGGCGCGCGACGCTCGTCGCCACGATCGCGAACATCGGCGGTCTCGCCACGGGTCCGTTGCTTGCTGGAATCCTCGCCGAGTACGCGGGCTCTCCCCTGCGACTCGTGTTCTGGGTCGATCTGGCGCTGCTCGTACCTGCGACGGCCCTCGTCTGGGCGATGCCCGAAACGGTCCGGACCAGCGCACACGCTCGCCTGCGCCCGCAGAGCCTCCAGGTACCCGGGGAGGTCCGATCGACGTTCGTGCCCGCCGCCCTCGCCGGCTTCGCCGGCTTCGCGGTGCTCGGCGCCTTCACCGCCGTGGCCCCCGATCGACAATCACGCCGTGGTCGGCCTGGTCGTGTTCGGAGTTTTCGCGGCGTCGGTGGCGGGCCAGATGGCGCTCGGCGCCTTCCGCACTTCGGCGGCTCTTCCTCTCGGCTGCGGGCTTCTCATCGTCGGCATGGGAGGCGTCGCCGCCGGGCTCGCGGCATCCTCGCTCGCGCTCCTCGTGGCGGGCGGGGTCGTGGCCGGATTCGGCCAGGGGCTGAGCTTTCGCGCGGGACTCGCCGCCATCAACGAGGCCTCCCCAGCCGATCAACGGGCCGAGGTCGCCTCGAGCTTCTTCGTCGTCGCCTACGTGGCGATCTCGATTCCGGTCGTCGGGGTCGGCGTGCTCGCCGACCTGACCAGCCTGCGAACAGGTGGGCTGGTCCTGGCGGCCGTGGTGGCATTGCTGGCGCTCGCGGTCGTGGTTCTCCTGCGTCCCAGCGGTCATCTCAAGGGACGCCGGGCATTGGCAGCGCGCTAGCAGTCTTCGGGCCAATTTCGTCCTACACTGGATCACGCAGGCTATGCGGTCGCGGGGGTGATACC
>VAYL01000067.1:9769-10065 GCA_005884305.1 Actinomycetota bacterium | reverse complement strand
GAGCGCGGACGGCGCTGATCGCCACCGATGGCTTCACCGACGTGCTGGAGGTCGCGCGCCAGAACCGACCAGAGCTCTATCGCCTGTGCGCGCCGAAGCCCCCGCCGCTGGTCGGTCGCGACCTGCGCTTCGCCGCGAAGGAGCGCACTGGCCCGGATGGCGAGATCGAGCCGCTCGCCGACGGCGAGGTGGAGCGGCTGGTCGCCGCGGTGCGGGAGTCGGGCGCCGAGTCGGTCGCGATCTGTCTCCTCTTCTCCTATCTCGATCCGTCCCACGAGGGCGCGCTCGCCGAGGCG
>VAYL01000067.1:7806-9764 GCA_005884305.1 Actinomycetota bacterium | reverse complement strand
CGCCTCGTCCGAGGTCCTGCCCCAGTTCCGCGAGTACGAGCGCGCGTCGACAACGGTCATCGACGCCTATCTCTCCCCCCTCCTTGGCCGCTACCTCGGGCGCCTTTCGGAGTCGGGCGATGAGATCGGGCTTCCCGAGCCCCTGATCATGAAGTCCTCGGGGGGTGTGGCACCGGCCGCGGAGGCAGCTCGCGCCGGCGCGTGGAGCGTCCTGTCCGGGCCCGCCGGCGGCGCGGTGGGCGCGGCACTCGTCGCGAGCCGCTCCGGCGACGGCGAGGCGGTGGGCATCGACATGGGCGGCACGTCGTGCGACGTGTGCGTGGTCGAGGCTGGGCGGGTCCGGCGCACCGACTCGCGCGAGATCGCGGGGCGCGTGATCCAACTGCCGATGGTCGACGTCCACACGGTCGGGGCGGGCGGCGGCTCGATCGGCTGGCGCGACCATGGCGGCGCGCTACGGGTCGGCCCGCGCTCGGCAGGCGCGGACCCCGGACCCGCCTGTTACGGGCGCGGAGGCACCGACCCGACGGTAACGGACGCAAACCTCCTCCTCGGCTACCTCGACGCCTCCTCGACGCTCGCCGGCGGGGTCGATCTGGACGTCGATGCGGCCACCGCCGCGGTCGAGGAGCTTGCGCGCGCCCTCGGCCTCGACGCGCTCGAAACCGCGGAGGGCATCGTCCGCGTCGCGAACCAAGAGATGGTCCGTGCCCTGCGCGTCGTCACGGTCGATCGCGGGATCGATCCGCGCGACTTCGCGCTGATGCCGTTCGGCGGCGCGGGGCCAATGCACGCCGCGGCGCTGGCGGACGAGCTCGGGATGACCCGCATCCTCTGCCCACGGGCGAGCGGTGTGCTGTCGGCGCTCGGCCTGATCGCCTCCGAGCGTCGCCGCGATACCGCGCGGACCGTGATGCTCGCAGGGGATGAAATGACCGCCGAGCGGATCGCCGCCGAGGTGGCAGCCCTTCGAGACCCGCTGGCCGCGGGGCTCGACGGTGCGAAGGTGGAGGTCGTCTATGGCCTCCGCTATGCGGGGCAGTCGTTCGAGCTACCCGTCCCGGGTCCGGAGGAGCCCAATCCGACCGACTTGGCGGATCGCTTCGCCGCCGCGCACGAGCGCCGCTACGGCTACCGGGACCCCGATTCGCCGGTGGAGCTGGTCAACGTGCGGGTCGCGGCGGCGGTCCCCGGTCCATCCCCTGAGCCCGAGGCCGCGGGCGGCGGCGAGCTCGAGCGCGGCGCCCGCCGCGCGCGCTTTGGCGGCGAGTGGCTCGAGGCGACGGTCCTTCGCGGCGAGCCCGAAGCGGGCTCGCGCGCTGAGGGCCCGTGCATCTTCGAGCTGCCGGAAGCGACGCTCGTCCTCCCTCCCGGCTGGGGCGCGGAGGTGGACGGCCGAGGAACGATCGTCGCGGAGCGAACGACGTGAGCGGCCTGGATCCGGTCACGCTCCAGGTGCTGGTCGGCGCGCTCCGGGCGGCGTGCGACGAGATGGGTGCAGTGCTGATCCGCTCCGCGCACTCGGCGAACATCAAGGAGCGCCGCGACTGCTCGACCGCTCTCTTCGACGCGGCCGGCGAGCTCGTGATGCAGGCCGAGCACATCCCGGTACACCTCGGCTCGATGCCCGACGCCGTCGCCGCTGTTCTCGACGAGGACCACCGGCCCGGCGACGCATGGATCCTGAACGACCCGTACCGGGGCGGCACGCACCTTCCGGACATCACGCTGATCTCGCCGATCTTCGCGCCGGGCGAGGCCAAGTCATCAGGTCCGTTCGGCTTCGCGGCGAGCCGCGCCCACCACGCGGACATCGGCGGCCCGACCCCCGGCGGCATGCCGGCCGACTCCAGGCGACTGGAGGACGAGGGCGTGGTGATCCCACCAACGCGGGTGAGCGACGAAGTGCTCGAGCGGCTGGCGCACGAGATGCGGAACCCGCCGCAGCGCCTGGCGGA
>VAYL01000067.1:382-7771 GCA_005884305.1 Actinomycetota bacterium | reverse complement strand
AGCGCAACGGGCTGGACCGCGTAAGGGACGGGATTTCGGAGATCCTCGACTACGCCGAGCGCCGTACGCAGGCAAGGCTCGCCGAGCTTCCGGACGGCACCTATGAAGCAGAGGACGTGCTCGAGGACGACGCGGATGGCACCGAGCGCGATGTCCGGCTCCGGGTAGCCGCGACGATCGACGGCGAGCACCTGGCCCTCGACTTCAGCGGCACCGATCCGCAGGTCGACGGAAACCTCAACTGCCCGCTGTCCGTGACGAAGTCGGCGGCGTTCTTCGCGGTGCGGGTCCTGACCGACCCCGACGCTCCGCCGTCGGCCGGCGCGTTCCGCCCGATCGAGGTCAAAGCGCCAGCGGGCTGCCTGCTGAACGCGAGGTTCCCGGCCGCGGTGGTGGCCGGAAACGTCGAAACGTCGAGCCGCGTGGCCGACCTGGTCTTGGCGGCGCTGGGGGGAACCACCGAAGCTCCCGCTCAGGGGCAGGGCACGATGAACAACCTGACGTTCGCCGGCGAGGGCTTCACTTACTACGAGACGCTCGGCGGCGGCCAGGGCGCATGCCCGGATGCGGACGGCCCCGACGCCATCCATGTGGCGATGTCCAACACGCTCAACACGCCCACGGAGGCGCTGGAGACGGAGTTCCCGGTGCGGGTGCGGGAGCACAGCGTGCGGCGCGAAAGCGGCGGCGAGGGCGAGCGCCGCGGCGGGGACGGGCTGGTTCGGGAGATCGAGGCGCTGGCCCCGCTGACGTTCACGCTCTTGACCGAGCGTCGCACCCACGCTCCGCGCGGCCGCGAGGGCGGCGAGGACGGCCGGCCGGGCCGAAACCTCCTGAACGGGACGCCACTGCCCTCCAAGGCCGCGGGAGAGCTCAGACCGGGCGACCGCCTGCGACTCGAGACCCCCGGCGGCGGCGGCTACGGCCAGCCCTAACCCCAGCCCAGCCCCCGCCGTTGTCGGATTAGTTGCGATATATGCAACTAATCCGACAATCACGAAAGCGCGAGGAGGGGGCTACGAGCGGGTTGAGCTCCAGTCGCGGAAGGCGTCGAGCAGCTCGCGCTCGGCCTCCGCGGAGACCGTTTCGGTCGGGATGTGGCCGAGCGCCGCGATCGTCATGCGCATCTGCTCGATGTAGAGCGTGCAGGCGTCGCACTCGGCGACATGCTCTTCGAAGCGCTCACGATCCGGGTCGTCCAGCCGGCCCTCGAGGTAATCGCTGACCAGCTCGACCATCTCGCGACAGGTGAGCATTTGATTGGTGCGGGGGCTCATCGGCTTGCTTCCTCAGCTTTCGGCTCGAGGTACTCCTCCACGGCCGCTCGCACCTTGGAGCGTGCCCGGTGAAGAAGCACTCGTTGATTGGTCTCCGTGAGGTCGAGGGCGTTGCACACCTCGTCGGATTCCCAGCCCAGCAGATCGCGCAGGGTGATGACCTCGCGCTGGCGGGGCGGGAGATCCCGAATCGCGCGCAGCATGACGTCGCGCGTCTCGGCGGCCTCCAGCTGTCGCTCGGGCTCCTCCCACGCGACGGGCGGGCTGGCCCACCACCCGGGTCGCTCACCGCGACGGCCCTGGAAGCGATCGGGATCGACCGCCGGCCCACCGCCCTCCTCGTATCGGCGGCGAAGCAGGGCGAACGGGACGATGCGCCCCTCGCGCTTGCCCCTCGTTCGCGCCTTGTTCAGCGCGATGCTCGCAATCCACGTGCGAAGCGAGGACCGGCCCTCGAAGCGGTCAAGCCCATTCAGCACTGCCTCCCAAGTGTCCGCCACGACCTCCTCCGCGACGCCGCGGCTGGGCACGTGCATCATCACGAGGCGCATCAGGAATGGCCCCTGCTCCCGGAGGAGCTCGCGGAACGCGTCCTCGTCGCCCTGGCGCAGCCGATCCAGGAGCTGTGCATCGGCGTCGGGCGCGCCCCCGGATCCCTGGGCTTCCCTGCGTGCGGCTTCCTCTTCCGGCATCGCGGCGATTCTTGCACGGGCATAGGCTCCGGACATGGCGGAGCGGCTCGAGCTCGAGGGCGTCACGATCGCCTACGAGGAGCGCGCCGGAACCGACCGCTCCCCCACGACCGTCTTCGTCCACGGCCTCGGCGGCTCGGCGCGCTCGTGGTGGGCGCAGATCGCCGCTTGTGCGAAGCGCGGCCACCGCGCGATCGCATACGACCAGCGCGGGGCCGGCCTCAGCTCCAAGCCGGAGGGGCCCTATTCCGTCGAACTGTGGGCGCGGGACCTGGTGCGGGTTCTGGACGCGCTCGACATCGATCGGCCGCTTCTGGTCGGCCATTCGGTGGGCTGCATGATTTCGGAAAGGGCGTGCGTCGAGCTCGGCGAACGTGTGGCCGGGCTCGTCACGATCGGCGGCGCCCTCAAGTGGCGCGAGGAGGCGGCTCCGGTGTTCGAGGAGCGGGTCCGGCTGGCGCGGGCGGGTCGAATGGACGAGATCGCGGCTACGGTCGTGGGCACGGGGCTGAGTGAGGAGCGGCGACGCACAGATCCGGTGCTGACCGGCCTGTTTTGGGAGCTGATCGCCTCCAACGAGTCCCAGTCCTATGCGGATTGGTCGGCCGCTACCGCCCCGGGCAGCATGGTCGAGCCGGAGCGCGTCGTGTGCCCGGTCCTCGCCTGCTGCGGCGAGCACGATCCGGTCACGCCTCCGACCTTCGCGCAGGCGATCGCCGACGCCGTACCGGACGGCCGCACGGCCGTCGTGCGCGGCGCCGCGCACTGGTGTCACCTGGAGGCGCCGGACGCCGTGAATGAGATCCTGCTCGGGTTCGCCGAGGAACTCGCTACATAAGCCACAAATTTGGAGATTCGGCCGATCTCCTCTAGAATCGCACGCCTTAGCCGATCAGCCAGTTTTCAGTGACGGCGCCGGCGACGTCCAAGCTCGCTTTACCACGATCCGAACGACTTAAGCAATGCCTATTGCCTTCAAAGAGTGGGCCGTGACGGTGCGCGCGCTGGCCGAGGGTGAGCAGCTCGTCACCCTCCGCAAGGGCGGAATCCGCGAGGAGAACAAGCATTTCGAGGTCGAGTACGACCGCTTCTTCCTCTACCCCACCTTCGATCACCAGCGCAACGACCTCGTGCGCGAGTCGCACCACCCCGAGCTCCGCAGAGCCCTCGAGGAGGGCGTCTGGCCCGACGAGGAGCCACCGCCGCGGGCGCTGCTCCAGGACGGCGGGATCACCCAGCCCGACCGCGTGCGAATCCGCTCCTGGGCCGAGGTCGCCGATCACTTCGAGACGAGCGATCCGCGCATCGTCGACAGCCTTTCCCCGTTCCACGTGTGGACGCAGGACTACGCCCACAAGCGCCTGCGGTGGAAGCGGCGCCATCCGATCCACGTCCTGCTCCTGCGGGTCTACCGGATCCCGCGCCCGGTCACCGTGCGAGTCCGCGACGAGTACCACGGCTGCCGCTCGTGGGTCGAGATCGACCGCGAGCTCCCCTTCGAGGGCACGCCGGTGATGGCGGACGAGGAATTCGACCGCGCCGCGGGCGAGATCCGCAACATCTGCGGCGAGGCCGAGCCCGTACCCGCATAGTCTGCTGGTGAGGGGCTTTAGCCCCGAAACTGGCTGGTGGCGTTGCTGGTGGCCCTGATTCAGCGCATCCAAGCCGCGCGGCGGGTCCTGGTCCTCGGGATCGGCGGCGGCGGCGACGTCGTCGGCGCGCTGGCGATCGCGCGGCTCTGCGAAGCCCTGGGAACGCAATCGGTCCTTGGCGGCGTGGCCTGGGAGCGCTTCGCGGTTGACCCGAGGCCGGGCCCGCGTCCCGTCGAGGAAATCCGCGGCGGCGAGCGCCTGGCCGAATGTGCGGTGCTCGCCGACGCGGAAACCACAACCGATGACGGCATCGCCTTTGCCGAGGCGGGCGTCGCAGGCCACCTCGGGGCGCGGACGGTCCTGATCGACGTCACACGGGGCGCGGTTGGCGCGGCGGGCGGCATCGGCGCGGCGATCGAGCGACTGGAGTGCGATCTGGTTCTGGGCGTGGATGTGGGCGGCGATGTCCTCGGACGCGGGAATGAGCCGGGCCTCGCCAGCCCGCTGTGCGATGCGGTGATGGTCGCCGCGATGCTCGACATCGGGCGTACGAGGGGTGCGCTGCTGGGCGTGATCGGGGCCGGGTGCGACGGTGAGCTTTCGCCGGAGCAGGTGCTCGACCGGGTGGCGGCCTTGGGGCGGGCCGGCGCGTGGCTCGGCACCTTGGGCATGTCGGCTGACCTCGCCCGCGAACTCGAGCGGGCAGCGAAGCGGGTTCCAACCGAGGCGAGCCTCCAGGTGGCTCGGTGCGCACGCGGCGAGACGGGCACGGTCCAAATCCGGGGCGGGCGGCGCGAGGTGCAGCTTGGCCCGGTCGGCGCGCTTGCGTTCTTCTTCGACCCGCCCGCCGCAATCGCCGAGCTGCCGCTTGCGGACGCGGTCCGCGACAGTCAAAGCATCGACGAGGCGCGGGACGCCCTTGCGGCGCTCGGCGTCAGAACGGAGCTCGACTACGAGCGTGAGCGCGCGGCGGGAACCGGCGCATAAGCGGTCGCGGATCTCTACAGTCGCCGGTCGCGAGGAGACGGGAGGAGGCTCTCCTCGGATCTGGTCAGCCGCCGCGCCCAGCGCGGCGGCTTTTGCTTATCCCTCCGGCTTGAACCTACGAACCGCCGAAGTGACGGACGGGCGATTGGTCTGTGCGACAGACGTACGTGATGTCGCCTGAACGGCTCTCCTTCTGCTGCTTCGCGACCACCGCAAAGAAGGAGCCATGGGCGTTCGGCGTTGGAATCGACCATTGGCCACGGTGGTTCGTCCGCGTCTTGTCAACGAGGCGGTGGTTCGAGTGCCGAAAAACCTTGACCTTGCGGTGAACCCGGCACGCGAGCCTCCGCGCCTCGACACGCCCGCGGAAGGGCTTCGCCTTCTCCTGAGCGAAGAGCAACACGTTGGAAGGGATGCGCTCGACCGTGCCGGCGAGGGCGAAAGTCGGAATCGCCGCCGCGATCGCGATCACCGAGATGAAGACGAGCTGGAATCTGGCTCCCTTGTCCATGGTGGTCATCTCCCTAATGCGTAAATCGTCCCTGCCATGCTCCGTGAAACCCGCCGCCGCTCGCAAAGTCGCGGTAACGAACGCGCCAACGCGCCGCAATTTAGGCGATTTCGAGCCGGCCTCGCTGTCTCTTGATCTAACCTCGTCGGGATGGCGTGGATCGAGACCGAGTCGCTGAGCTTCATCGCTCGGCATGAGGCCGAGGACAACGATTACGCACAGCGGACACTCGACGAGCTCGAGGATCTGCGGCTCCGCCTCGAGGAGCGCTTCGAGGAGGTTCCCGGCGGGATCACGGTCATCATCCATCCGACTCCCGGCTGGCTCGACGCCGCGCACCCGTTTCTGCCGGTGGCACGACTCGCCGCGGCGCCCGCAGGCCGCCGCTACCTCGCGGGGTGGGCCATGGCGACTGAGCTGCATGTCCTCAACGGCACCTACCTCGACCGCCGCGCCGCCGGCGAGGACTCGCTCGCGGCCCTGCGAGGCACGCCCGAGCGCCTCTACGTCCAGGTCGTCTTGGGCGCGAACAACAAGCGCCTGCCCCCACCGTGGGGACCGCGGCGGTTTCTGCGGTACCTCCAGTGGACGTGGCTGATCGAGGGAGCCGCGCAGTACTACGCGAACCAGGTGATGCTCTTCCGCGCGGCGGTCAGTACCAGGCTGCGGGATCGCAGGGTCCCCGCGTTCCCGCCCTCGGCGCGTGACGCGATGATCCTCGGCGGGACGATCTTCGACCTCCTGGAGCGCGAGCGCGGGCCCGACGCGTGCGACGTGCTGGCGTCGCGGCTACGGCGCGATGGCCCCCGGAGGGCGGTGGAGCTCGCGTTCGGCGCGCGCTTCCGCGACGTCGAGCGCGAGTGGCGCGACTACCTGCGAAAGCTCACCGAGCGGCGCCTTGGGCTCGAGGACGAGATGCCCGCGCTCGACCTCCACGACGAGCTCTCGCCGGACAGCCCGCTCTAACTCAGCTCGCGACCAGGTAAAAGAGCCAGGCGAGCGCGGCCGCGAGCGCCATGGCGGCCATGATCGCCGCGAGCAGCCGAACTGGGCGGGTCTGCGCGGTATGCGGCTCCGGCGCCGGGGCGTCCTCGGCTATCGGCGTCTGCGCGAGCACCTCGCGCGCCGCCTCCGCCCCAGCCTCCCACACGATGATGTCGCGCGGCCCCGCGGCCAGGAAGTCCGGGACATCGAATCCGCGGGTGCGGCGCTGATAGCTGGGAATCCCTTCCTCCAGCAGCATCCCCTGGATCATCTCGGCCTCAGCGATGTTCCCCGCGCTCGCGACCCGCACCTGGCGCCCGCCCGTGTATTGGGGCTTGATCTTCCGCGCCCGCTCGTGCGCCTCCGTGATCGGCTGCTCCTCCCCACGCCCCACGTAGACGAGCGGCATCCCGCACTCGCTGCAGAATCGCTCATCGAGCCCGTACTTCCGCGCGCAGCGCGGGCAGGCGAGCGGATAGACGTCACCCCCGGTCTCCTCAGCCGACATCGAGCTCCACCTCCTCGACTGACCCGTCCCTGATCGACCAGGCCCGAACGTCGGGCGCGCCCGGGTCGGCGAGCGAGCAGATCAGATACAGCGGATCCGGCCAGTTCTCGGCGAGGTTGATGTCGGTCTGTGACGGCTCGGCTGGGCTCTTCGTGTGCGAATGGTAGATCGCCGCTATCTCCTCCCCGCGATCCTCGATCTCCATCGTGATGCGGAACTGGTCCTGCGGGTGGATCACGTAGCGGAAGGGGCTCCCCTCCGCATTCCGCGCCCGATAGGTGCGCGTCGCCTCGCCGTTTTGCCCGGCGACCATCCCGCAGCACTCGTTGGGGACGTCCTCACGGGCATGGGCGACGATCTCATCGAGCAGCGACCGGGCGATCCTCACGGTCGGCTGAGGCTACCAACGGCCTTCGGGAACTCAGGATCGTCGCGAGTGCGCAAGCGGACCTCTCCCCCCGCCGAGCTGAATCTCAAACAAGCAGGCGACCCCCGGCATTCGGGTTGCCTTTTCACGAGGGTCGGTCGAGGTAGGATGCGCCCGCCGAGAGTCAAGCGTCCGATAGGAGGAAGAGATGGCAGACGCTGTGGTACACGTTCTCCCTGAGGGCATTGATCAAGAACGGTACGAGGCGGTCAACGAGAAGCTCAACGCCCAGGGCGATCCTCCGACAGGACTGATCATTCACGCCGCGGGCCAAGGCGAGGACGGCCGCTGGCGGATCATCGAGGTCTGGGAGTCGCGCGATCAGTTCGATCGCTTCAACGAGGAACGCCTTACCCCCGCGATCGCCGAAGTGACCGGGATGCCCGCCGAACAGATCCCTGAGGCCGAGCA